>DASZJN010000318.1:0-14413 GCA_035948045.1 Acidimicrobiales bacterium
GGTGCAGGTCACCGGCCGGTTGGCCGCCTGGGTGATGAACGACCTCCGGGTCAAGGTCTTCGCCCACCTGCAACGTCTGTCCCTCGGATTCTTCACCGAGGAGAAGGCGGGCGTGGTCATGAGCCGCATGACCAGCGACATCGAGAACCTCCAGCAGCTCCTGCAGGACGGACTCTCCCAACTGGCCATCCAGGCGCTGACCATGGTGGTGATCACCGGTGTCCTGTTCGCCACCGATGTCCGGTTGGCCGCCATCACCGTCCTGTTGATCGTCCCGGCGCTGGTGGTGGCCTCGCTGTGGTTCAAGCGCGCCTCGGAGCGCGGCTACGACCGGGTCCGCGACGGCATCGCCAACGTGCTCGCCGATCTGTCCGAGAGTCTCCACGGTGTGCGCATCGTGACGGCCCACAACCGTCAGCGTCAGAACGTGATCCATCATCGCAATGTGGTGGGCGACTACCGGGACGCCAACAACTACACCGCCCACGTCAGCGCGTCCTACACGACCGGCACCCAGTTGCTCGGTGTCCTCGGCCAGGCGGTGCTGCTGGCCGTGGGTGGTGAGATGGTCCTGCACCACTCGTTGTCCATCGGGGCCCTGGTGGCGTTCTTCTTGTACCTCAACCGCTTCTTCCAGCCCATCCAGCTGCTGGTCCAGCAGTACAACACCTACCAGCAGGGCCAGGCCTCGGTGAACAAGCTGCGTGACCTGGTGGACACCGCGCCCTCGGTGACGGAGGCGGCCGATGCCGTCGAACTGCCCCCGATCAACGGTGAGATCGCCTTCGAGCACCTGTCCTTCGGCTACGACCCCGGCCGGTTGGTCATCGAGGACGTCAATCTCGTGGTGGCCGCCGGTGAGACGGTGGCCTTCGTCGGTGCCACCGGGGCCGGCAAGTCCACCCTGGCCAAGCTGGTCACCCGCTTCTACGATCCGACCGCCGGTCGGGTCCTCATCGACGGCCACGACCTCCGGGGCGTGACCCTGCACTCGCTGCGCAGCCAGCTCGGCGTGGTGCCCCAGGAGCCGTTCCTGTTCGCCGGGACCATTGGTGACAACATCGCCTTCGCCCGCCCCGACGCCAGCGACGAGGAGATCCACGAGGCCATCGACCGGGTCGGCCTCACCGACGTGGTCGAGCGCATGCCCGACGGCCTGGACACCGTGGTCCATGAGCGGGGCCAGACCCTGTCCTCAGGGGAGCGCCAGCTGATCGCCCTGGCCCGTGCCTTCCTGGCCCACCCCCGGGTGCTGGTGCTGGACGAGGCCACCTCCAACCTCGACCTGCAATCCGAGACCAAGATCGAGACCGCCCTCGACGCCCTGCTCGAGAACCGCACCGCCATCCTCATCGCCCACCGCCTCTCGACGGCCCAGAGGGCCGACCGCATCGCCGTGGTCGACGAGGGCCGCATCGTCGAGGTCGGCTCACACGCCGAGCTGGTGGCGGCGGACGGTCGCTACGCCCAGATGTACGCCACCTGGGTGAGCCAGTCCGACGGGTCCGAACACGCCCCGAGTGGGACGCCGACCGGCTGAGGTCGAATCCGGGGCGTGCAGCAAGGCGCGGCGCACGGCACCGACCATCGGCTGGCAAGGTCCGGGCCGCGGTCGGCGCGGCGCCGTCGTGGCCCACCGGGACCGGGTGGCCGGCCACCGCGGCCGGCGACTCGGAGGGCCGGTAGGTTCGCGACCAACGGCCGTCGCTAGCTCTGCCCGCCGGAGCCATCCATTTCCCCACCATCCCGATCGGAGCTCCTACCATGCACATCGGCGTCGTACTGCCCCAGACCGAGATCGGACCCGACGTTGGTGGGGTACGCGCCTATGGCGAGAGGGTGGAGGCCCTGGGCTTTCACCATGTGGTGGCCTACGACCACGTGGTGGGGGCCGACCCCGCCGTGCACACCGGGTGGGACGGTCCCTACGACATCGACACCCAGTTCCACGAGCCCTTCGTCATGTTCGGCTTCTTGGCCGCCTGCACGTCCCTCGAGCTGGTGACGGGCATCACCATCCTCCCCCAGCGGCCCACCGCCCTGGTCGCCAAGCAGGCCGCCGAGGACGACCTGCTCACCGGGGGCCGGTTCCGGCTGGGCGTGGGCCTCGGGTGGAACGCGGTCGAGTACGACTCCCTGGGGCAGGACTTCTCCACCCGGGGTCGGCGCATGGAGGAGCAGGTTGGGCTGCTCCGGTCCCTGTGGACCACCCGATCGGTGACCATGCGGGGTCGGTTCGACCAGGTGGTCGGGGTCGGGATCGCCCCCCTGCCCATCCAGCGACCGATCCCCATCTGGTTCGGGGGTGCCACGCCGGCGGCGTTCCGGCGGGCCGGGCGGCTGGCCGACGGGTGGCTGCCCATGGTGCAACCTGGTCCCCGCCTGGACGAGGCCCTGGCCCAGGTGGCCGAGGGCGCGGCAGAGGCAGGACGGGACCCGGCCGGCATCGGCATGGAGGGTCGGCTCGACTGGCGCGGCGACCCGGACGAAGTGGTCCGGCGGGCCGAGCTGTGGCGGGAGGCCGGAGCCTCCCACCTCTCCATCAACACCATGCGCGCCGGATTGGCCACCGTCGATGACCACCTCGAGGCGCTGGGGCGGGTGGCCGAGGGGCTGGCCCTCGGGTGAGGCCGGGGCGTCCTCCGGCGTTCTGTGGTGCTCAGGCCACCACCGGCACGGTTGACAGCCCGGCCTCGAAGCGGGCGTCGGTGACCTCTTCGTCCACCATCTGGCCGCTCAGGTAGGAGTCGTAGGCGGCCAGGTCGAAGTGCCCGTGGCCGCACAGGGCGGTGAGGATGACCTTCTCCTCGCCGGACTCCTTGCAGGCCAACGCCTCCCTGATGGCCGCGGCGATGGCATGGGTCGGCTCGGGTGCGGGCAGGATTCCCTCGGTGCGCACGAACTGCATGGCGGCCCCGAAGCACTCCAGCTGGGGGATGGCCACCGCCTCCATCATGCCCAACTCGTAGATGTGGGAGATCAGCGGCGACATCCCGTGGTACCGCAGGCCGCCGGCGTGAATGGGGTCGGGGATGAAGTCGTGGCCCAGGGTGTGCATCTTCAAGAGCGGCGTCATGCCGGCGCTGTCACCGAAGTCGTAGGCGTAGACGCCGCGGGTCAGCGACGGACAGGAGGCCGGCTCGACGGCCCGGATCACCGGGTCCATCCGGCCCGCCAGCTTCTCCCGCATGAACGGGAACGCCAGTCCACCGAAGTTCGAGCCGCCACCGGTGCACCCCACCAGGAGGTCGGGTGCCGGCTCGTCGGCCATGGCCATCTGGAGCAGGGCCTCCTCCCCGATGATGGTCTGGTGCATCAGCACGTGGTTGAGGACACTGCCCAGCGCGTAGTGGGTCTCGGGATCGGGAGCCGCCACCTCCACCGCCTCGGAGATGGCGATGCCCAGCGAGCCGGGGCTGTCGGGGTCGGCGTCGAGGACGGCACGACCGGCTGCGGTCATGGTGCTGGGCGACCGGTGCACCTTGCCCCCGAAGGCCTCCATCATCAGCCGGCGGTAGGGCTTCTGGTCGAAGGACGCACCCACCTGCCAGATGTCGCAGTCCAGCCCGTAGAGGGCGCAGGCGAAGGCCAGGGCCGTCCCCCACTGGCCGGCACCCGTCTCGGTGGTGAGCCGCTTCACTCCGGCCCGGGCGTTGTAGTACGCCTGGGGTACGGCGGTGTTGGGCTTGTGCGACCCGGCCGGCGAGACCCCTTCGTACTTGTAGTAGATCCGGGCCGGTGTATCGAGGGCCCGTTCGAGGCGGTGGGCCCGGAACAGAGGCGAGGGCCTCCACTGCCGGTAGACATCGAGCACAGCCCCGGGGACGTCGACGAACCGGTCTTGGCTGACCTCCTGGAGGATGAGGTCCATCGGGAACAGCGGGGCGAAGTCGTCGGGGCCGGCCGGCTGAAGGGTCCCGGGGTGAAGGGCCGGGGGCGGCGGGGACGGCAGGTCCGGCACGATGTTGTACCAGGCCGTGGGCATCTCGCTCTCGTCAAGGATGAACTTGTGCCGCCGCACGGTCTCGTCGATAGAGGTCATGGGGCCCTCCTTTGCTCGGACCCGAAGCTACACACGTACCGCGCCACCGGCCATGCCCGGCCGCGGCGGGGACGGCACCGTCGACAGCCCGGCCCGGACTCAGTCGAAGCGGGGGTAGCGGTGCGCCCAGGGGTCGGCCTGCTCGAGCTGGGAGGCCACCCGCAGGAGCTGCGCCTCGCGCCACGGGCCGGCCACGATCTGCACCCCCACCGGCAGTCCCGAGGCACCCACGTGCAGGGGCAGGCTGATCGCCGGCTGCCCGGTGATGTTGAAGATGGCGGTGAAGGCGGCCATGGCCACGATGTCCATCACCGGGGCGCCGGCCCCGGCGTGCACCGCCTCGAGGAGCCCGACCTTCGGCGGCTCGACCGTCATGGTCGGCGTGACCAACAGGTCGAACTCGTCATCGAAGCGCGTCACGATGGTGCGGGTCATGCGGTGCAGGTCGGCGAGGGAACGGACGAAGGTGAGGCTGTCGACGGCCTCACCGGCGGCATACCCGGCCCGATTGTGGGGCTCGACCTTCGACCAGTCGACGCCGTCCACCTCTCCCAACCCCGAGTTCACCACGTTGAGGAACGGAGCCAGCCCGGCCGGATCGAACACGTCGGCGTCCAACCTCGACACGTGGTGACCCGAGGCTTCGAGCAAGCGGCCCACGTGGTCCACGGCGGCAGCGGGCCCGTCGGCGACCGGCAGGCCCAGGGCGGACACCGTGCACAGCGCCACCCGGAGGCGACCCGGGTCGGCTCCCACCTCCTCGAGAAAGGGACGTTCGGGGACAGGTGCGTTCCACCAGGCATAGGGATCCGGGGCGCTGATGACGTCGAGGAGTGCGGCGGTATCGGCGACCGTCCGGCTGAGGGCCCCCTCGGTGGCCATGCCCTGCCATCCCGGCACCGACGAGGCCACCCGGCCCCGGCTGGGCTTGAGACCGACCAGTCCACAACACGACGCCGGGATCCGGATCGATCCACCCCCGTCGCTGGCGTGGGCGACGGCGAACATCCCGCCGGCCACGGCCGCCCCCGCCCCTCCGCTCGAGCCTCCGGACGTGTGCGAGGTGTCCCACGGATTGCGGGTGGGGCCGAACCGGCTGTTCTCGGTCACGGTGATCGAGCCGAACTCGGGCGTGTTGGTCCGTCCGGTGAGGATGAAGCCGGCGGCCATGAAGGCGTCGGCGATGGGCTCGGTGACGGTGCTGAGCTCGTCCGAAGTACCCATGGAACCGAAAGTCAGTGGCTGTCCGGCCACGGGAAGGAGGTCCTTGATCGGCAGAGGCACCCCGGCGAACGGTGGAAGCCCCCCGGTCCCGCGAGCGATCCTGTCCCCCAGGGCCTTGGCTTCGGCCCGGGCGTCCTCGTCGTTACGCCAGATGACGGCGTTGAGCGCAGGGTTTCGAGCATCGATCCGCGACAAGCAGGCGTCGAGTACCTCTACGGGGCTCACCTCCTGGGACCGGATGGCGGAAGCGACGTCCAGTGCCGATGCGTGTTCGTCCATGCCGGCAGGCTAGACAGCCCAGCCCGACGCCGCCTCTCCCCCCGCCCGTCTCACCTCGCCGGGCCCGCCCTCAGGACGTCCAGAGACGACCGCGCAATCCGGAGGCGCGGGCCACCGGTCGCCCGATCGCCGTGCGGAGTGAGGCTTCGCTGCTGACCACCGTCACCTGCTCTTTCGCCCTGGTCACCGCGGTGTAGAGCAGCTCTCGGGTGAGAATGGGCGACGTGGGCGGGGGCAGCGACACCACGGCATGGGGGAACTCAGACCCCTGGCTCTTGTGGATGGTCATCGCCCACCAGGTCTCGACCTGGTCGAGTCGGGAGGGCGCCAGGAAGCGAGGTCCGTCCCCGGTCATGAAGGCCACCATGGTCTCGCCATGATTGGTGGTGACCACGCCGACATCGCCGTTGAAGACCCCGTTGAGCTGATCGTTGGCGGTGACCATGATCGGGCGTCCGGCCTGCCACCGGTGCGACCGGCTGACGGCGGGAACGGCATCGGCGACGGCCGTCTCGATCCGGCTGCTCCAGTCGTAAAGGCCCAGGGGGCCGCGCCGGATGGCGGCCAATACCTTGATGCGTTGGGCGGCGGCGAGGGCAGTACCGGCGTCGCCCCGAACGGCCGCAGCTGCCACCTCGATACCGGCGGCCACCACCGACTGCTGCACCTTCGCCAGGCCGTCGCCGTCATCGTCCCTGACCCACGCGGCGTCGGTTCGCCCGCCATCGAGAAGATCGAGCGCGGTGTCGGCGTCGCCGACGCGGATGGCCTCGGCCAGGGCGGCGATCCCTGAACCTTCGGCGAAGCGGTGCATCCGCCTGAGCACGGTGACCCGACCGGAGAGGACGGAGCCGGCGCCTGGCGAGGACCCACCAGCCGTCTCGTCGTCCCCGGGCTGCCCGGCGTCGTCGCCCGGACCCACAAGGTCTGCCATCACCGTTCCCGCTTCGATACTGGCCAGCTGGAATGGATCGCCAACCAACACGAGCTGGGCGTCGGGCCGCACCGCGTCGAGCAGCTTGGCCATCAGCGGCAGCGAGACCATGGACGTCTCGTCGACGATGACGAGGTCGTGGGGCAGAGGATGCTGGCGGTCGTGTCGAAAGTGGGTCCCCGGAAGCCACCCCAGCAGCCGGTGGATCGTCAAGGCCCCCGATCCGGTGAGCCGGGTGGCCAGATCGGCACCGATGAGGCCGGAGCCGGTCAGGGCGGTGACTTCGGCGGCGACGGCTTCGGCCATGCGAACGGCGGCCTTTCCGGTGGGAGCGGCCAGCGCTGCCTTCAGGTCGCGGCCTTCGGCCGAGGCGGTCAGATGGGCTGCGGCCAGGACGCGCGCAACGGTGTGTGTCTTGCCGGTGCCCGGGCCGCCGGCGATGATCGAGATCCCGTCGCTCAACGACCGGCGTGCGGCCAGTCGCTGCCGGTCCCCGGGATCGGCATGGTCCGGGCCGAAGAGGTCAGCGAGCACCTGGTCGGAAAGTGCGTCGGCCAGCGTGGGGGCGAGGGGGTTCCGATGGGACCGCACCCGTTCGGCCCGGCGGAGGAGGTCGGCGGCCACCGCCAACTCGTAGTGCCAGTAGCGCTGCAGGTAGACCCGCGTCCCATCCCAGACGAGCGGGCGCACCCGGTCGGGGGTGTCGTCGGGGGAGGACACAGCGCCGGACTCGGACAGACTTCGGCCCCATGCCTCGACGGAGGGCCAGGGCAGGACCCAGGAATCCCCGTCCTCCTCGAAGGGAACGACCTGGCGAGCCACCTCGTCCAGCTCCATGCACACGTGCCCGAACCGCGGGGCCCGGGCGGCAACCGCCAGCGCCAGGAGGACCTCGTCGGTCACGCCCGGCTCCAGACGCGCCACGGTGGCGGCCAGGTGGACCTCGGAGGGACCGAACACTCTCGCTTCCACAAACGGGGCCAGCACGGCAACCGCCTCCGGAACGGCGACGTCCGCGGCGCGAGTCGGCACGGCCGTTGTCACCGCCGTCACCGGTGGGCCCCGAGGGCCAGTCGACCGTCGAGGAGGTCACTGAGCCCGGCCACCAGCGCCGGTGGCACAGCCCAGCCGAAGACCCCGTGGGGCCGGCCATTGCTCACCTCGACCAGGGGACCGGTCATGCCCCGCAGGAACAAGTAGGCGACCCCCCCGAGGTGCCGGTCCGGTGCGTAGTCGGGCAGGCGCCAGCGCAGGTAGCGATGGAGGGCCACGGAATACAGAACGGCCTGCAATGGATAGTCGTGCTGGGCCATGGCTTGGGCCAGGCGCCCCGGGTGGTAGTCGCCGGGTCCGGGCAGGAGCCCCCACGGTGTCAGCTGGTTCGTCTTGTAGTCAGCCACGACGAACCTGTCGTCCCCCCGCCCGCCGGGCATCCTCATGATCAGGTCGATCGACCCGGTGAGGTGGCCGGACAGGTCCACATCGATCACACCGCCGGCCAGATCGGTGGCCCAGGGGCGCATCGGGTCCCCGTCGTCGAGATGGTCCACCATCATCGCGCCCATCTCCCGCAGGTGGGCCGAGCGGCCGGCCTGGGCCAGACGCAGTTCGAAGGACATCTCGTTGAGCCGGTGGGCGGGGGCGACGTCGACCAGCGCGAGGCCGCCGCACAGAGGACCGAGCGGCGAGTTGAGTGCCGCCCGGAGGCCGTCGACGAGCAGGGCACGCCCGGTGGCGGCGGTTCCCGACTCCGTCACGGTCCCGGACTCGGATTCGGAGGCGACGGCTGGCGGGGCCAGGTCGAAGGCGCGCCTCGCCAGCTGCCGGTCGATACCGGCGGCCAACGACGCCTCCAGGTCGGGGGCGGCGAAGTCGACGTCCTCCAGGACGGCGTGCACGAGGGTTCCAAAAGAGGTCCCGGCCGGCAGCCATGCCAGCGGTCCGATCCCACCGGGCCGATGCGGCTCGGCCGATCCAGCCACCTCGGGACCAGCGCCCAGCCCGTCTTTGGCCTGGTCGCCATCCTCGTCCCGGTCATCGGGCTCGTCGTGGGCGCCGGCGTCGGACTGGGAGTCGTCGTAGGGATCGGACCTATCCGCCGAGGTGTGCTGGGTGATGGTGGAGAACGACCATCGGTGTGCGGACCGGTCGAGGGCGGTATCGAAGGGGACGAACTGGAGTGGCAGGGGTTCCGTTCCCCGGTTCCGGTCCACCCACCGCTCGGGGGTCGCAGGGGCGGGGGCATCGACGGCGCCGACCTCGATGGTGCCACCTGCCCGACCGACGAGCGCGCCGAGTGAGGCCACGGCGTCGGTGTCAGCCGGGATCGACGCCGTCCTCCTCCCGTACCGATCGGGGTCGATCACCCCGTCGACCCGGGCGAACAGGACGCGTGCCAATGCCGTCTTCTCGCTGTTGTATGAGTTCGCCCACCACACGATGGCCTGGTGCTGCGCTCGGGTCAGCGCCACATAGAGCAGCCGCAGCTGTTCGCCCATGGCCTCTTCCGCCGCCCAGCCCGCTCGCATCTGCGCACTCGCCTTGTCGGGCCATGATTGGGCGCCGGTGAGGTCCACGGTCCGGGCGCCGCTGTCCCTGTCCACATAGGTCACGGGCGGGCCACCCTTGGGGGGCCTCCACAACGAGGGGAGGCAGACGATGGGGAACTCCTGTCCCTTGGCCATCCAGATGGTCATGACCTGGACGGCTTCGTCCTCGGATTCGATGCGGCGGGCGGTGACGCTCCCCTCCATGTCGGCATCGGCCTCGGTCTCCGGTTCAGCGTCGAGAAACGCCAGCATGCGGGCCACGCTGGTCAACCCACCGGGGGTGGCCCCGTGGAACAACTCGGCCAGATGGTCGAGGTCGGTGAGTCGACGATCACCGTCCGGAGCGCGCAGCACCCGGGGAACCACACCGCTCTCGGTCCACACCCGAGCCAGCACCTCGGCCGCGGTGTGGGCGGCGAGCATGTCCGACCAGGTACGAAGTTGGTCCTGCAGGGCGTCCAGCTGCGGCTCCGACGCCGACGCCACCTGCTCGGCCCGCCACCCGACGAACCACGACAGGGCGAAGGTGCGAACCCGTCGTGCGTCAGAAGGCCGGTCCATGGCGTGGAGCAGGTACCGCATCTGCTCGGCGGCCGGCGACTCCAGCACGCTGGCCCCGCTGGCCAGCACGGCGGGCACGCCTTGGCCGAGCAGGGCGGCCTGCACCTCCTCACCTTGCGCCCTCGTGCCCACCAGAACGGCGATGTCGGAGGGACGCACCGGCCGCGGCTCGGAGCCCTCCCCGGCCACGGGGATCCGGGCGCCGTCGAGGAGCCGGCGGACGGCGATGACCAGGTCGTCGTTGACGGCCATGGCGGCGGGGCTGGTCTGGACCCGGGCCGAGTGCGCGTAGCGCTCGATTCGAGCGCCGACAGCCAGGCGGAGCGAAAGGGCCGGGAGCGGCCGGCCTCCCGTATCCTGGAATTGTCGGTGCCGGTTCGGCTCCGCCGGCTCGACCGGGACGAACGGGATGCCGTCGTCACCGAATGTGGCCCGTTCGAAGAGGGCGGCCAACGAGGTCAGCACCGCTCCGTCCGACCTCCAGTTCGTGACCAGCGACCGGCGCTGCGTGCCCGAGCCCTCGGAGATGGCCTGCAGATAGGTATGGATGTCCGCGCCCCTGAAGCCGTAGATGGCCTGCTTCGGGTCGCCCACCAACACCAACGTCGTGCCCTCGTCACTCTGGCCGAACAGCGCGGAGAAGATGCCCCACTGCACCGAATCGGTGTCCTGGAACTCGTCGATCAGAGCCACCTTGAAACGGCTGCGGACCGCATCGACCACCGCCGCTGACGTGGGACCCTCCAGGGCGCTACGCAACTGGGTCAACAAATCGTCGAAGCTGACGGTGCCGCGGCGGCGCCGACGTTCGGCCACCTCGTCCACCGACCACACCACGAGATCCCGCAACAGTCGCTGTGCCGACGTCACGTCATCATCGCCGGCGGTCGGCACCAGCCGCACATCGGGTCGGCCGACCACCCGCTCGCAGATCGATCGGAGATCGGTCAACGAGGGCAGGTCATCGGGTGGGATGTCCCGCACCGCGGCCCCGATGAGAGCATCGGCGCAGGTCTCGGCGATCAGATCACGGGTGTCGTCGACGAGCCGGGCATCGCCGTCGACATCGGGTGAGACCCCGAGGGCCCCACGGACCTGAGCCGCGAATCCGTGGATGGTGGTGATCGTGGCCGCGTCGAACTCGGTGATCGCCCGGCGCACCCGATCGAGTCGGACCGGACGATCCGCCGCCACCAGGTGGGCGAGGAGTTCTTCTCCAGGCTTCACCGGTCGTTGGCCCGAGAGGCACTCGGCCGCCACGATCAGTTGATCGCGGACCCTGCCCCGGAGCTCGCCGGTGGCGGCGCGGGTGAAGGTGACGATCAGCAGTTCCGACGCCTGGATGCGCCCCTCGGCGATAAATCGCGTGGCGAGGGCAGCCAGGGCAAACGTCTTTCCGGTGCCGGCACTGGCCTCGATGGCCAACGTTCCCTCGGGGAGCGGCCCCGTGAGCGAGAACGGGACCGTCTCATGGGCCATCACGCCGGCTCGCTCAGCTGTTCGACGGGCGCCTCATCGGAGGGCAGCCCGAACTCCTTGGTCGAACCCTCCACCGCATCCCAGAGATAGCGGGCGAATCTGGCCACCCGTCCCCCGCTCCCGGGCGGATCACCCGGTCGTGGGGGCCAGGACATCACGGTGTCGAAATCGGGATGGCCGAAGGCCAACGTGACGGCCTCATCGTCACCGTCGCCGAGTCCGCCAAAGGTGCGCCACTGCTTGCGGGTCTGCCTTCCTTGGTGGACCTCGTAGGAGAAGCTCGGGAAGAGAGGCAGGGGTTCGGTCATGCCCCGCCGGTAGCAGTCGACGGCCAGTGCCAGGCACGCTCTGGCGCTGGACTCCCTGGCCTCGGCTTCCGCTGAGGGAACCATGTCGGCAATGACCACGGTGTTCGACGAGCCTCTCCCGGTGACGACCGAACGCCATGGCACCGACGGGTCGGTCCCGACGAGGGCCATGAGGTCGAGCCACGCCGCCACCCGGTGGAGGGGTTTGCCACGGGAGTAGAGCACCCGGGCCGGCCCCGGTGTGTCCGGATGGAGCTGGAGAGGGACAGATCCGACGATGCGGGTGCCGTCCGCCAGGGTGACCTTGATGTCGAAGGCGGACGCCGGTGCGTGGCTCACGTCATGCCGATCGGCGGTCGCCACCAGCGCGTCCACCGTGGCGATGACCCCGGAGAGGGCCGCGTCCTCCAGCGTTCCAGGGGGCAGGGTACCGAGCCTCCGCTCCACCTCACGCCACGCTCGCAGCGGGGTCCCCGCCATCCGGGCCCTGAGGAGCCCGTCGCCGACACGCCACCCGTCGAGCCCGCTGAGCTCCATCGGCAGGAGCACCGAGATGTCCTCCTCCGAATCGGGCAGGCGCGCCTCCAGCCGTTGGGTCAGGAATGCCTTGGCCGGGTTCCTGAGGAACGCCTGCAGATCGCTCAGTTCGATGACGGTGGCCCCGGTCGGATCGAGCGGGGCGCTCAAGAAGGGTGCCGTGTTGGACACCCTGGCCCGCCTGGCCTCGGCTCCCAGGAAGTCGGTGGGATCGAAGCCCCACGGAACATGGTCGGCCAGCGCTCCGACCTCGAAGCAGCGGTCGTCGAACGGCTGGCGGGGATGGCTGATCTCGAGATGGGCGGTGAAGTCGTCGCGCTGGTCGGGCTCAACCAGGGCGACGGCGGCGTCGAACAATTCTGCCGCCACCACGGCCCGCGGGACCCTTTGGTTGGTCCTGACGTCGTGCCCGTCGCGCATCACGAGAAGGTGGTCCCCCGCCGCCAGCACCGCCTCGAGCAGCGATTGGCGGGCCTCGCCGCGGGGATCGCGGTCCCCGATCCGGGGAGCGGCCGCGGCCAGGTCGTCGCCGGCCGCAGGTGCGACGTTGAAGGCCCACTGGTCCATCCCGAGGAGACAGACCACCCGGTACGGAATCCACCGCAGCGGGGTCATCGACGTGACGGTGATGCCGCCGCGGAAGAAGTCCGGGCGACCCACCACCGAGTCCAGCCGCTCGTCGAGCAGCCGCCGGACGTCGGTGAACGTGAGAAGGAGCGGTGATGGTCCGCTCTCCCTGGCGGCCACATGGGTCACGTCGGCGAAGATCCCGTGGAGTGCCTCGACCTGCCATTCAGAGCCGCGGGAGGCGGCGAACAGTGCGTCGGCGGCGTGGCCGAGTCGTCCGAGCCATTCCTCGATCGGCTTCGCCTCGCCGGTCTGGCCGGCCAGGTCACCCAGATGCCACATGACCTCGGCCAGCCTCCCGGCCGTCTCGACATCGGTGCCCTCGACACCGAACGGCGCGACATCCCCAAGTCCCAGGGTGAGGTCGGCGTCATCGATGGCCGATCCGAGCAGGAGCCGATCGAGGGCGGCCTGCCACGTGTTGGTCACGACCGAAGCGGGTACGTCGAACGTCGCCCGATGGCCGGGGTCGATGCCCCACCGGACATTGGTGGCCCGCACCCACTCGCCGATGGTGGCGAGATCCTCGTCATCGAATCGGAACCGCTCCCTGACCGGACCCGACGAGAGGAAGTCCAGCACGGCCGACGCCTCGAAGCGCCCGGTGACCAATTCCAACAGTTGCGTGGTCGCCCTCACCACCGGATTGGAGCTCCGAATTGACTGATCTGCGATGCGGTATCGGAGCGAGGGTGCCTCCGAGCGACCACCCGAACCGCGGACCGGCGACGAGTCTGACGCCGGTGGCTCCGCCGACGGTCCGAAGACGGCCTCGACAACCGGGACGAACCGATCGAGAGCGGGACAGAGCACGATGACGTCGTCCTCCGTGAGACCGGGCTCGGAGGCAAGCAGGTGGAGGATGGCGTCTCGCAGTACCTCGACCTGTCGGGTGGGCCCGTAGCAGGCGTGGAACTGGATGGAACGGTCTGCCGGGTCGAAGGCCAGCAACGCACCGGGCTCGGCATTGACCCGGATGTCGTGCTGCAGCCGCCCGAGGACGGTGGAGGCATCGACCGTTGCTGTCTCCTCGGTGTGCGCCTTCGGCATGCCCCGGGCCTGTGCGTCGGCCAACAGCAGCGCCGTCTCCCTGTGCAGACGTCCCCACGACCTGAGCAGTGACGGCCCGACCAGAGCCGCGGTCGGATCGCTCGCCCGCGACCTGGTCCTCCCGCGAGCTGGCCGAGGGCTCATGCGAAGAAGGCCACCGCCGTCGAAATGGGTCGGCTCGAGCATGAACAGGTGCACGTCGCGCTGCTCGGCCAGGGCTCCGACCAACTCGAGGAAGTCGCCACCGGGCAGGAGCGTGAACCCGAACAGCACGAGGCGATCGGGGAGATCGAGCCCCACGGCACCCCGCCCAAGGCGATCGAGGAGGTCAGGCCACCGTTCGGGAGGGCTCGGCTCCCCCACTGCCCGGCGCACCAGCGTCCAGAGGTGCGGCTGCCAGGCGGCATGGTCGGCAATCGTGCGCCCGGCTCCGTCGGTCCGGTCACCGGCGGCCCAGGCGCGGATCATGTCCGGACGGTGCAGGTGGTACCGATCGAAGAGATCGGCGACCCGGCGGGCGTTGGCGTAACGCGAGGCCCCGGGAGCCAGGTCGAGAAAAGGCGCCAAGACGGGGTCCTCGGCGTTGCGGTCGGCCACGCCCAACACCGACCACACCAATCCTTGGATGCTCCACGGATCGGCGTCATCGGGGTCGCGGTCGGCCGCGAGCACATCGCTGCGCAGCGTCCCCGGGTAGGCACGAGCGATATTGGCGGCCACGCCGTCGCGGCACCCGGGGCCCGAAGCCCCCAGATGGGCAGCCAGTTCAAGGGTCACCCACCGTCGCATCCCGTCCGAAGGGACGGCCAGCCATTCCGGCGTC
>DASZJN010000319.1:0-4214 GCA_035948045.1 Acidimicrobiales bacterium
TCAACTATTCGGACGGCGACCTCGCCCCGGCGCGCGAGATGCTGCTCCATCCCCGGGCCGCCGCCGGGCTCGCCGACGGAGGGGCCCATTGCGGAGTGATCTGCGACGCCGGCCAGCCCACCTTCATGCTCACCCATTGGACCCGCGACCGAGTCCGGGGGGAACGGCTCCCCCTCGAGTGGATGGTCAAGAAGCAGTCCCACGATACGGCCCGCCTCTACGGGCTCGGCGACCGCGGCACGGTCGAGACCGGGGCGGTCGCCGATCTCAACCTGATCGACTACGAGCGCCTGCAGTTGGGCAACCCGGTGGTGGTCGACGACCTCCCCGCCGGGGGCAAGCGCATCGTCCAGGATGCCACCGGCTACGTCGAGACCATCAAGTCCGGGGTCACCACCTTCGCCGACGGTCACGACACCGGTGCGCGGCCCGGGGTGCTGTTGCGCGGAGGGCGCTGACCTTCAGGGTCGACCCTGGTCGGTGGGAGTACCCCCGCGGCCGACGGTTGACCCCATGGGCTCGGCGACCGGCCACTCGGCCTCTTCGGCCCATTCGGCCCTCATCTGCTTGACCACCCGATGCTCGACGACGAAGGCCAGCCCCGGCACGAAGCCGGAGAGGACCACCGCCAGGATCCGGCCCAGTCGCCAGTGGGCCCGACGGGCCAGGTCGGCGGCGGCGATCAGGTACACCAGGTACAGGTAGCCGTGGATGGTCCCTTCCACCTTCGCCACCATCGGGAAATGCGCCCACACCTGCAACGGCACGCCCACGAACACCAGCACGATCAGGGCCGAGCCCACGATGTAGGTCATCACCCGGTAGCGGATCAGCGCGCCGTGCACGGGTCCCCTGACCTCCACCCCGGGAGCGTCCCCCCGGTTCCGATCCGAGCGCCCGCGGCCGAGGGCCCGGTCACCGGTTGGCAGTACCGGAATCGGCGTTGAGCCCGGCCAGGTAGCGGTTGTACGCCGCCAATCGCTCCGCCTCCTCGGCCGTCTGGGGTGCGAACCGCTCCCGATGGCCGCCGTCCCCCTCGCCCACGGCCGTCTGGGCGGCAATGGCCACGTTCTTCCTGCGTCCGCCGGACAGTGCCCATCCGGGCTGGTTGTGGCTGTCCGCACCGGCCCCCTCCCCACCCGGGCCGGGGAGGGCCCGTGACGACAATCCCGCGGCCTGGTCGTGGATCAGCTGCCACCAGACGTACACGGCGTACCCGGCGAACAGCGGCCATTCGAAGGTGTAGGCCCAGCTCAGCGTGTTCCCATCGAGCGCCCGTCCCAGCTGCCACCAGGTCAGCCAGGCGAACACCGGCAACAGGACCAGGAGCGTCACGTGCATCCCGACCGACCGGGGGGTGAAGTAACGACGCACCCCCTCATCGTACCTTCGCGCCCCTGGAACTCCCATTCGGGACGGCCCCGGCATCCGCGTGTGCGGAGCCCTCCCTGCCTACAATTTTTCCCGTCCGGCACGCGCCGACAGTCGGTCACGGCCGTTGACGGCGTGGATCACCCAGCCAACGCCCATCGGAGGACCAACCATGGACACACGCGTCAGAATCGGCATCGCCGAGGCGATCGGGACGATGATCCTCATCGTGGGCGGGCCCGGGACGGCCATCCTGGCCACCGGCGGCTTCTTCCCCCGGGGCTCGGTCGGGATGGTCGGGGTGGCCGTCGCCTTCGGGTTCAGCCTGCTGGTCGCCGCCTACGCCATCGGGTCCATCTCCGGCTGCCATATCAATCCGGCGGTCACCCTCGGACTGTGGATCATCGGCAAGACGAAGACCCGGGAACTGCCGTTCTACATCGTCGGACAGGTCGTCGGGGGGCTCATCGGCGCACTGGTCATCTACATCATCGCCAAGAGCAGCTCCATCCCGTTCAGTGCCGAAACCTCGGGCTTCGCCTCCAACGGGTACGGCATCCACTCGCCCGGTGGGTTCAAGCTCGGGGCCGTGATGCTGGCCGAGGTGTTCTTCACGGGGGTCTTCGTCTTCATCATCGCCTCGACCAGTCGCCTGTCCATGCCGGTCGGGCTCACCGGGGTCACCGTGGGACTCACCCTCACCATCATCCACCTCATCTCCATCCCCATCGACAACACGTCGGTCAACCCGGCCCGGAGCCTGTCGACCGCGGTGTTCCAGGGGAGCTGGGCCCTCAGCCAGCTCTGGGTGTTCATCGTGTTCCCGATCGTCGGCGGCATCCTCGGGGCCGCCGCCTGGCGCGCCCTGAGGCCACCATCGGACGAGCTGCCCGAGGAGGTCTCCGAGGCGGGAGCGCCTCCCCCGTACGGACGGCGCCCCCAGCCGGAGTAGCAGCGATCGCCCCGAAGGTGCGACCGGTCGTAGCACCCCGGCCCTAGTCTGCCCTCCATGAGCCACACGACCGAAGCCCCCACCCTGTTCCACCCCCACGTCGAGGTGCGCGTGAGCACGCGGCGGAAGAAGACCGCCGGGGCCCACTGGGAAGGCGACCGCATCGTGGTGGTCGTCCCCACCCACCTGCGCGGCACCGAGCGCGACCAGATGGTCGAGGCCCTCTCCCTCCGGCTGGCCCGGCACCGACCCCATCTGCACGCCTCCGACGACCAACTCGAGCAGCGGGCGCTGGCCCTGGGCCGCAGCTATTTCGACGGCGTCGCCCCGTCGTCCATCCGTTGGTCGGCGACGCAGGTCAAACGATGGGGCTCGTGCACCCTGGAGACCCGTGAGATCCGCATCTCCGAACGCCTGCGGGTGGTGCCGGACTGGGTGCTCGATGCGGTCATCGTCCACGAGCTGGCGCACCTCATCGAGCCCTCCCACTCGCCCCGGTTCCGGGAGCTCGAGCGGCGCTTTCCGCGACAGCAGGAGGCCGGGGTCTTCCTGGAGGGGTACGCGCTCGGCCTGCACATGCCCGACGCCGGGGCCGACGACCCGGACGGGGGACCCGCGGCCGGACCACTCGATGAGGGCGACGACCTGGGCCCCGTTACATCGAAGCCCGTCGACGACGCTGCCGCCTGCTGACCGGCCCTCCCGTCCCCACCTCCGGTCGGAGGTCGGGACGGCGAAGAGCGTGTTCCGGGACGCCTGACGGGACAGTCGCCGGCGGTCCGTGGGGCCCGACGGCGGCCGGGGCCAGGCCTGTCCACTTCCCCCTGGTGCGCACGTCCCCTGTTTCGCGACTACAACGTGGTCGTGGCCTATCTCCTGGCGGCGCTCGCCGCCTTCATCAACGCCCTGGTCTCCGTGCTGCAACGCCTGGGCGTCGAGACCGCCCCGGCGTCCACCACACTCCGGCTCAGCCTCATGACCCACGCCTTCCGGCGGGGGGTGTGGCTCATCGGGTTTGTCCTGAGCCTCGGACAGTTCGCCGTCATCGCCACCGCCCTGCGGTTCGGCGAGCTCAGCATCGTCCAACCGATCCTGACCACCGAGCTCCTGTTCCTGCTGTTGATCCTCGCCGTCTGGTTCCGCTACCGCCTGGGTTGGCGGGAGTGGCTGGGCTCGGTGACCATCGTGATCGGACTCGGTGGGTTCTTCCTGGCCGCGGCGCCCAAGGGCGGGCATGGCATCCCGACCAGCAATCAATGGCTGGTCGCCTACGGCGTGCTCTTCGTGGTCGTGGGCGGCTTCATCGTGGCCGCACTGCGCGGGCCCCGATGGTGGCGGGCGGCCTCGTTCGGCGCCGCCACCGCGGTCAGCGCCGCCTTCACCGCCGCGCTGACCAAGGCCACCACGACCTACATCACCCAGGGGTGGGGCCACGTCTTCACCCATGCCCAGCCCTACCTGCTCGCCATCACCGGGATCGGCACCCTGTTCCTGTTGCAGAACGCCCTCCATGCGGGGCCGATCACCGCGTCACGGACCACCCTGGTCACCATCAACCCCCTCGTCAGCATCGCGCTGGGGATCACCCTCTTCGCCGAGCAGCTCAGGACCGGCGTCCTGTGGATCACGCTCGAGGCGGTGGCGTTGGCGGTACTGATCGTGGGCGTCGTGGTCCTGGCCCGTTCGCCTCTCGTGGCCGGGACGGCAATCGAGGGCCAGGACGAGGAGATGCTGGGCGGAGCCCGGAGCCGCGCCGTCGCCGGGCCGGGACTCATGCCCGGGATACCCTCCATCGAGGCGGTGCCCTCGGTCGGCGGGGGACCTGTCGCCGACTAGCAGTGTGACCGAGACGGGCCGAGTGACGGTGCCCGTCCGCGCTAGCGCCGGGATC
>DASZJN010000320.1:0-7006 GCA_035948045.1 Acidimicrobiales bacterium
TGCCGGAGCGGCCTGCGGAGCCGGTTCGGTCAACAGCCCGGGGGCGCTCGACGGTGCCACCGAGGCGGCCAGCCACGAGTACGCCGAGACCCTCACCGACCAATTCCCCGAGGCCAATCCCCCCGGCGGCTGGTCGACCAGTGCCGGCCAGGAGATCGGCGACCTCTGTGCCTACATCGCCGCTCCCCGGCCGGGCGCCTCCTACGACCTCCCCCTGGCCACCGGATCGGTGGCCGTGCAGGGGTTGTGGTCCAACAGTGCCAAGCGAGGCCGGGGCGGGTGCGTCCAGAGCTCGCTCCCAGCACCGGCCATCGCCTCGGTGTCCCCGGCGTCGGGCCCGAGGGGCTCCTTGGTCACGGTCACCGGCACCGGTCTGAGCGGGGCCACACGGGTCACCATCAACAACAAGCGGGCCGCGATCAGCTCGGACACGGCAACCCAGATCGTGGTGGCGGTGCCGGCGCGCGCCACCAGCGGTCCAATCGCCGTTCGCACCCCGGCCGGGACCGCCGTCAGCGCGTCGGCCTTCACCGTGACCTGAGGCCGGGCGGAGCCCCGACCGCAGTGGTTCCGATGATGCCGGGGTTCCCATGATTCTGGCGGCGCCGGACAAGTTCCGCGGCACGGTGACCGCCCGCCAGGCCTCCGAGGCCATGGCGCGAGGTGTCGTGTCCCGTGGAGGGTCGGCTCACCAACTTCCGTTGTCCGATGGGGGAGAGGGCTTCATCGACGTGCTCGACGTCCTCGGAGGAACCCGGGAGCGCGTCGAGGTCACGGGACCGTTGGGCGTGCCGACCGGGGCCGACTACCTCCGGGTGGGCACCATGGCCGTCCTCGAGATGGCCCACGCGTCCGGCCTGGTTCTGGCCGGCGGCGCCGGGGGCAACGATCCGGTGGCGGCAACGACCACAGGTACGGGCGAGCTCATCGTGGCCGCCGCCCGATCACTGGCCCGCCACCCCGGAGCACCGGTCGTCGACGCGACGGCCGCGGCGCCCTCCCATGACCGACAGTCGACGGGGACGGTCGTGGTCGGGCTGGGCGGGTCGGCCACCACCGATGGAGGTCTGGGGGCGTTGCGATCCATCGAGGAACTGGGCGGGACGGGTGCGGTGGAATTGGTGGGTGCCTGCGATGTGACGGTGGGGTTCATCCAGGCGGCGGAGCGGTTCGGCCCCCAGAAGGGCGCCAACGAAATGCAGGTGGCCGAGCTCGAGGCACGCCTTCGACGTTTGGCCGAGCGGTACGAGGCCGAGTACGGCGTGGATGTCCGGGCGGTGGAGGGAGCCGGTGCGGCCGGCGGGCTCGGCGGTGCGATCGTGGTGCTCGGCGGGCGCCTGCGGCCCGGCTATGAGGTGGTCACCCAGTTGGTCGGGTTCCGCGACGCGCTGGAGCGGAGTTCGCTGGTGGTGACCGGCGAGGGTGGATTGGACTCGTCATCGTTCTCCGGCAAGGTGGTGGGTTCGGTCGTGCGGGACGCCGCGGAGCTGGGGGTCCCGTCGCTGGTGATTGCCGGTCGAATTGCCTCCGAGGCAGTCGGAATGGCGGAGCGGCTCGGCTCCCAGGTGGTGTCCCTGAGCGAACGGTTCGGTGAGGTCGTCGCGCTGACGGACACCTCGCGGTGCATCGAGGTCGCCGTGGCCGAGCATCTGGATGCCCTGGGGTGATGGGTGATCGGTGTTGGGTGATGGGTGATGGGTGATGGGTGATGGGTGATGGTATTGGTTACGGATGACGGATGCCGGGTGAAACGCTGGTGGGTCCGGAAACCGCCGGCATCGGACGAGCGGACACCCTCACCTCGCAGGGGAGGCTCCCGTCTCGGGCCGGTCCGACCTCAGTCGCCCGCCCAACAGCCCAGGATGACGATGCCGACGGTGACGGCGATGGCACCGGGGTTGGTCGGAGGATTCCCGAACTGCGGCGGAAGCCCCGAGGCGTCCACCAACAGCACCTTGTAGTCCTTGCGCACCACGACGGACCCGTTGGTCGTCTGATACGCGCCCTGACCCAGATTGGCGAGTGGGCGCGCCACCCCCAACTGCGTGCCGAGGGACTTGTAGTAGGCGGTCGTCTCCGCCACGCTGGAGAGCTCCTTCACCGAGATGGTCACGGTGGCGCTCGGATAGACGTAGCGGCAGGTGTAGAGATGGTCTGACCACGTCGGCGCGGTGACAGTCGCCTTCTCCCCCAGGGCCAGGCCGACGTCGTGTGGGGCCTCGCTGGCGCAGACCATCTTGGACACCTGGGAGGGATATCTCCCCGCCGGCAGGGGCGTCGTCGACGCCGTGGCCTGTGGACTCGAACCGCAACCGGCCGCCAGGACCAGGACCGTCACCAGGACGGCCACCACGGGAGCAACGCCGGCCCTCGCCGTTCTGGCCGTCACCATGCCGTCGACCAGGCCATGAGGTCGTGCCGGGCTGTCATTCGAGGCCGGCAGTCAGGTAACCGGCCGGCAACCGAAGGGATGTGTTCTCGATCAATGGGTTCCCTACCCCGAGTGGTCATTGTCGCGTCGCGGGTGCTCTTGGTGTTGGTGAAATCAGGGCAACGATAACCCATGGCGAAGTCGTCCAATCGGCGGGCCGGTCCCTTGACGGCCGGCCGCAGGCTGATCCATTGACCCCTCCGCTATCTGGCGATGCCGGCGGCGCGCGTGCCGCGACCAGGAGGGCGACCACCGGTGGGGTCGACGGGGCCCTCACGAGTCCCTCTCGAGATGGCGGATGACCCGAGCCGGATTGCCTACCGCCACCACGTTCGGGGGAATGTCCCGTGTGACCACGGCACCAGCACCGATCACCGAGTCCTCGCCGACGGTCACACCGGCCAGGACGATGGCTCCGCCTCCGAGCCAGACATTGTCGCCGATGACGATGGGTCGACCGGACTCCCATTTGGCGCGTCGGGCTTCAGCGTCAACAGGGTGGATCGCCGCCAACAGTTGGACGTTCGGACCGATTTGCACGTCGTCACCGATGGCGACGGGGGCCACATCGAGCACCACCAGGCCGAAATTCGCGAACGTCCTGGCTCCGACCCGAAGGTTATAGCCGTAGTCACAGTAGAACGGGGGCCGGAAGTCGCTCTCCGGTCCGAAGGCCCCGAGCAACTGGCCCAGCATCCGGGCCCTGTCGGCTGGCTCGCGTGCCAGCCTGTCGTTGTAGGCCTCGAGTACCTCCATGGCGTGCCGGTGGCCGGCGACGAGCTCGGGATCGTCGGCCACATAGGGATCACCGGCGAGCATCCGCTGGCGCTGCGTCCTCTCGTCCCTGCCCGTTCCGGGGTCGGCCATCAGGTCAGTCTGCCCGATGGCGGGAGCCGGGCCCCATGCGAACCGATTGGGGATCGCCGGGGGAGCGCTCGTAGGCTTACCGGGAGCCGGCAGGCGCCGGGCCGGCGACCGGCTCCCGCCGGACGGCGACCACGAGGACGGCAAGGAGAAGCGACAATGAGCGAGCACACAACGACACCGAACACCGTTCCTGACCTCATCCTGAACGACGGCCGGACGATCCCGCAGCTCGGATTCGGGGTGTTCCAGATCGTCCCCGGGGATACGGCTGCGGCCACGGCCCAGGCTCTGGAGGTCGGCTACCGGCACATCGACACCGCCGAGATGTACGGGAACGAGAAGGAAGTCGGTCAGGCGGTGGCCCGGTCGGGACTCGACCGGTCGGACGTGTTCGTGACCAGCAAGTTGAACAACGGCTATCACCGGCCTGACGCTGCCCGCAAGGCCTTCGACCGGACGCTGGGCGAGCTGGCCTTCGACTACGTGGACCTCTTCCTCATCCATTGGCCACTGCCGACCCTGTACGACGGAGACTTCGTCTCGACATGGGAGACCCTCATCGAGTTCCACCGAGACGGTCGAGCCCGATCGATCGGCGTCTCGAACTTCAAGCCCCACCACCTCGAGCGGCTCCGAGCCGAGACCGGCCACGTCCCGGCCGTGAACCAGATCGAGGTGCACCCCTACCTGGCCCAGGACGACGTCCGTCAGTACGACGCCGACCATCAGATCGCCACCGAGGCGTGGTCCCCGATCGCACAGGGCTTGGTCCTCGACGATCCGACCGTCGTGGCCGTGGCCGCCGAGGTGGGCAGGACGCCGGCACAGGTCGTTCTGCGCTGGCACCTCCAGCGCGGCGACATCGTCTTTCCCAAGACCGTGTCGCCTGCCCGTATGCGGGAGAACTTCGAGCTCTTCGACTTCGAGCTGGATGCTGACCAGATGCGGAGGATCACGTCGCTCAACCGCGACGAACGCACCGGACCCGACCCCGACACCTTCGACTACATCCCGAAGTGACGGGGGCCCGGGCACTCGGGATCCCCACCCCGGACGTGGCGCCGACGCGCTCCGCCGCCGGCGGCCGGGGTTGCTAGGCGAATTCGAAAGCCGCAGGGTCGGGTGCCACCATCGCCTGGCGGAATCGCACGAATGACCAGGGCCAGACCGCCGGGATCCCGCGGTCATCGAGATACCAGCTGCGACAGCCGGTGACCCACACCGTGTGCTGCGCGGCCTGCTCGCGGGCACGCTCGAATTCAGCCAGCGCCTCGTGGGTGGCGGAGACCTGGCGGCAATCGCCGGCCCGGATGCGCTCGACCAGTTGCAGGATGTAGCGGACCTGGAGCTCGGCCACCTCGATGAGTGAGAAGTTGCCGACGGGCCCGTTCGGGCCGTTCACCATGAAGAAGTTCGGGAACTCAGGCATCGAGATCGAGAGGTAGGCCGCCGGTCGGGGGCTCCAGGCCTCGTCGAGCGTGATGCCCTTGCGCCCGACGACGCTCATGGGGCGCATGAAGGCGTCCGCCTTGAAGCCCGTCGCCAGCACCAGGACGTCGAGCTCATGAAGGCGGCCGTCCGTGGTGCGGACTCCTCCGGGCTCGATGCGCTCGATGCCCTCGGTGACCAAATCGGCGTTGGGGCTCTGGATGGCGTCGTAGAAGTCAGGCGAGAGGATCAGGCGCTTGCACGCAGCCCGGTAGGTGGGGCGCAGCCTCTCGCGCAGGTCTGGGTCGTGCACGCTGTCCTCGAGGTTGGCGAGGCACGCCCGCTCGATCATCTTGATCTCCGCCGACTCCGAGTCGACGACAGCGTTGGAGAACAGATCGAACAGATCCGACAGGCTCTGACGCCCTTCGGAGAGCAGGTCGGGGTGCTCGCCGAGCTCTGTCCGCTCCTCATCGGAGTAGGCAGGATTCTCCTGCGGCATGATCCACTGCGCCGTGCGCTGGAAGAGCGACAACCGTGCCACCCGGTCCACCAGTGCCGACACCATCTGCACCGCCGTCGATCCGGTCCCGATGATTCCGACACGCGCGCCATCGAGCGGCACGCTGTCATCCCAACGGGCGCTGTGGAACATCGCTCCCTTGAAGGCGTCGAGCCCTTCGATGACGGGGTACTTGGGGTGATGGAGCACGCCGGTGGCGGCGATGACCACGTCGACCCGGTCACGGTGACCCGAGGACGTGGTCAGATCCCACCCGCCCTCCGAGAACACGCAGCGCTCGACCTGTTCACCGAAGCGGACGCGTTGCACGACGCCGTTCTCCCGGGCGATGCGTTCAAAGTAGGCGCGGATCTCCGGACCGGGGGCAAAGCGGCGGCTCCACTCCGGCGTGAGAGCGAAGGAGTAGGAGTAGAGATGGGACGGCACATCGCACGAGAGACCCGGATAGGTGTTCTCCCGCCAGGTGCCGCCGACCCGATCCGCCTTCTCGTACACGGTGACGTCGCTGATGCCCGCCTCGGCCAGCTTGATCGCACTGAGGATTCCGGCCATCCCGGCCCCGATGACCGCGCATCGCAACTGGCGTGGCCCCGTGCCCATGGCAGCGAGTCCAGCACATCGGAGGTGGACCTGGCGAGATCCTCACCGCTCAGCGCCCGAGCCGTGCTGTCCGCCGACGGGCTCCCATCCTCCGGACCGTGGTCAGTCCGCGCCGGGCCGAAGCCATGAGCAACAGGCCTCCTACACCCGCGCTGACCGGAGCCCAGGCGGCGACGGGGAGGGCTGCGACCACGGCCGCCGGCCCGAGCACGAGGGCCGCTCCGAGCGTCCGATAGGAGGTCATTGAGAGCAGCCCGCCCATCCACCAGAACAGCACGCCGAGGGAGATGACGATGAGCGGGGTGGCCAGGGCCGGACGGTGGAGCGCCGGGGCGACGGCACCCACGGCAACGCTTGCCGCCAGCTGGCCGATCGTGGCCACGGTCAACTTCCGCTCGACGGATCTCGCTGCGGACCCGGCCGGCCGGCCGCCGAGGCCCCGGGTGGACCACCCGCCCACCACGACCACGGTGGCGCCACCGACGATCCCGGCTGCGGCCAGGAGCGATCGACCGGGCACGGTCGTGGCCAGGACGGCTCGGGCCAGCCACCACCCGGCGAACCCGGCTTGGACCAGCGAGCCCACCCGGCTCACCCGTACCGCCCACCCTTGACGAGCGGCGACTGCGGCCGCAGCCAGGTCGGCGACGGAGCCGACGCTGGCCGGAGCGGGCCCCGTGGCCATGGCCGCGGGCGTGGTCATGCCGCAACCGATTCCCCGACCGAGGACTGATCCCGACTCCTCCACCAGCGCACCGTGGCCAGGGCCGACCGGTCGAGGGGGGTCGGCGGCACGCCGAAGGTCTCCGTGAAGGCGGTCGACTCCATGACGAAGGGCCTCTCGAATTGATGCCGGATCTCGCCGAGCTCGCGCACCGCCGGCGACAGGAAGCCGATGGCCCGCAAGGCCCAGGTGGGCATGCTCACCACCTTGGGTGCCGGGACGGCGGCGGCGTCGGCGAAGGCCTCCACCATCTGGCGTTGGCTGCGGGCGGTACCGCTGGGCACGTGCCAGACGCGTCCCCAGGCCCGCTCGTCCGTGCCCAATACCACCAGGGCGCGGGCCACATCGTCGATGTAGGTCCACGTGTGGGCCACATCGGGGTCACCCAGCACCCTGACGGTCCGTCCGTCGAGGACCCGGGGCACGACCCGCT
>DASZJN010000321.1:0-3481 GCA_035948045.1 Acidimicrobiales bacterium
CGGCTTGCCGGTCTGCATGACCTTTTCGAGGACCGGGACCATGTCGTGGACGGCGCTGATCTTCTGGTTGGCGAACAGGATCAGCGGGTCGTCGAGGACGGCCTCTTGACGCTCGGCGTCGGTCACGAAGTAGGGCGAGAGGTAGCCCTTGTCGAATTGCATGCCCTCGGTGAATTCGAGGTCGATGCCGAAGGTGTTCGACTCCTCGACGGTGACCGTCCCGTCCTTGCCCACCCGGTCGATGGCGTCGGCCAGCACCTCGCCGATGGCTGTGTCGGCCGCGGAGATGGAGGCCACCTGGGCGATCTCCGTCTTCGAGTCGATCTCCTTGGCCTGCTCCTTGATGGAGTCGACGGCCGCGGCCACCCCCTTGTCGATTCCCTTGCGCAGACCCAGTGGGTTGGCTCCGGCGGCGACGTTCCGCAGGCCCTCGCGAATGAGGGACTGGGCGAGCACGGTGGCGGTGGTCGTGCCATCGCCGGCCACGTCGTTGGTCTTGGTGGCGACTTCCTTCACCAGCTGGGCGCCCATGTTCTCGAAGACGTCGTCCAGCTCCACCTCACGGGCGATGGACACGCCGTCGTTGGTGATGGTCGGAGCACCGAACTTCTTCTCGATGACGACGTTGCGGCCCTTGGGCCCGAGAGTCACCTTGACCACATCGGCCAGCTTGTTCACCCCCGCTTCGAGACCGCGGCGGGCGGCTTCGTCGAACTTGAGGATCTTCGGCATTACTTGGTCACCTTGGCCAGGACGTCCCGGCTCGACAGGATCAGGAGATCCTCGCCGTCGGACACGATCTCCGTGCCCCCGTACTTGGAGTACACCACGGTGTCACCGACCGAGAGGTCGAGCGGGACCAGCTCGCCCGTCGACTCGGCGCGGCGGCCGGGTCCGACCGCCAGCACCTCGCCCTGCTGGGGCTTCTCTTTGGCGGTGTCGGGGATGACCAGGCCTGAGGCGGTGGTCTCCTCGGATTCGTTCGGGCGGACGACGATACGGTCGTCAAGCGGATGCAGACTCATGGTTCGGGCCTCCTGTGGCACGCGTTAGCAGTCGAGCGTTGAGAGTGCTAACGATAGCGACCTCGGAGCCATTTGGCAACCGGCAGTGGCGAGTGCCAAAAATTCGCACGGACGAGGACGGGCCGTCCGGTGCCCGGCCTCGAGCCGAGGGGCGAGGAGGGACACTCGGCAGTCAGGCCGCGGTGGGCAGACGCAAATCGGGGTCTGCTCCAAGGGTGAGCGGACTCGGTCCCTCGTGTCGCAGCCGCCACCATCCGGCGGCGGCCACCATGGCGGCATTGTCCGTGCACAGGGCCCGGCTGGGCAGGAAGGCTCCGATCCCGTCCTCGGCGCAGGCCTCTTCGATCCGCCGGCGCAGCAGGGCGTTGGCCGCCACGCCGCCGGCCAGGCACAGGGCCCTTGCGCCCATCTCGGCCGCGGCCTGTCTGGCCCTGGCGACCAGCACGTCCACCACAGCCAGGCGGAAGGAGGCGGCCACATCCGCGGTGGAGGCGTCGGGCTGTCTCCGGACCGTGTTGACCACCGACGTCTTGAGCCCGCTGAACGAGAAGTCGTAGCCCTGGCCGGGGAGGGACCTCGGGAAGGCGAATGCGTGCGGATCGCCCTCATCGGCGATGCCGTCGATGGCCGGCCCCCCGGGGTAGCCGAGTCCGAGGAACCGGGCCACCTTGTCGAAGGCCTCACCGGCGGCGTCGTCGATGGTCCCTCCGAGCACCCGGTAGCGCCCGGGTTCGGTCACCTCGATGAGGAGGGTATGGCCCCCGGACACCAGCAGCACCGCCAGCGGCCAACCCAGGTCGGGCTGCTCCAACAGCGAGGCGAAGAGGTGGGCCTCGAGATGGTTGACCCCGATGAGGGGGACTCCCCAGGCCAAGCAGAGCGCCTTGGCCTCGGCCACCCCGACCAGCAACGAGCCGATGAGACCCGGTCCGTGGGTGACGGCCACGGCGTCGATGCCCGTGCCGGAGGTGTCGGAGCCGGCCAGGTCCAGGGCCTCGGCGAGCACCGGGGTCAGCCGCTCCACGTGGGCCCGTCCGGCCAGCTCGGGGACCACCCCGCCGTAGCGGGCGTGCAGATCGATCTGGCTGCTCACCACCGATGAGACGATCACCGACCCACCGTCGACGACGGAGGCGGCGGTCTCGTCGCAGGAGGTCTCGATCCCGAGGACCCGGTGCGGGGACGGTGCAGTCATGCCGGGAGACTAACCGGCCGGGTCCGGGAGCCCACCGGCCTTACCCGGACACGGGAACACCCGTCCGTCAGCGGTGCACCCTCGTGACCGTCACCGCCGGGAGGTGACGGCGAGATCAGCGGGCAGCGAGGCCTCGACGGCCTCCAGGCGCTCGGCGTAGGTAACCGAATCGATGTCCCGCGCCCACATGATCAGGGCATCCTCGCCGGTGGCCGGGTAGTAATTCGGACGCACTCCGACCGGGGCCATGCCGAACCTCCGGTACAGGGCCAGGGCGGCCTTGTTCCCCACCCGGACCTCGAGGGTGAGATGACGAGCCCCCCGGGCCAGTCCCGTTCGGACCAGGTCCAGCAACAGGACGGCACCCAGGCCCCGGTGCTGCCAGCCCGGGTCGACGGCGATGTTGTTCACGTGCGACTCGTCGTCGACGAACATCTGTCCGGCGAATCCGACGATCTGACGACCGACCCAGGCGGCGCGATAGGCCCGGGACTTGCGCTGGGAGAGCTCCTCGACAAACAGCCGGTGGGACCATGGCTGGGGGAAGACCGCCTCCTCGATGCGCAGGACGCCGCGCAGGTCCTTCGTGCGCATGGGGGCGACGACCACCGGAACGGGTTGACCGGAAGGATCGGGTTGGGCCATCACGTCCGGGTGGTGTCGGCGGGGCTCCGGTGGCCCGGCGCCCCGGGCCGGTGCGGGACGCGCTGCTCCCAGTTGATGCGGGCATCAGCGGGACGGCGGTAGTCGGGAACCAGCTGTGCGGGCGCGGTCGGCGTGACGCCCCTGTCCAGCCGCCTCCTGGCCAGGCGGGCCAGGGCCAAGGGCGGAGGCGCCGACAGCTCGTCGGCCAGACGGAGATCGAGGCCGGCGTGCACCGACAGGAGCTGGCGGTAGCGGACCGCCCCGTCCCCGACCACCAGGATCGGACCGGCTTCGGCCACGAGACCCACCAGCCAGGCCACCAACACTTCGGGCGCCATCGGCTCGGGTCGATCGTCCCGCACCGCCTCCGGGTCGAGAGGGAGGGAGCCGGGGCCACCGGCACCATGCCCGGTCAGATCGAAGCGGAAGGCGGCGGCGAACACCTCGCCGCGGCGGGCGTCCACCACCGAGGCCACCGGCCCGGCCCGGCCCGCGCCTGACTCCTCCTCTGACGCGTCCCCGACCGCGGCGGCCAGCACGTCCAGGCTGCCCACACCGAGGAGGGGGACACCCAGAGCCTGACCCAGTGCCTTGGCCGTGGCCACGCCGACCCGCA
>DASZJN010000322.1:0-15122 GCA_035948045.1 Acidimicrobiales bacterium
ATGTGGCGCCCTCGTTGGTGCAGTTAGCCCGAGCCGAAAATGCCACCCAGCTGGTGATGGGTGCCACCCATCGCAGTCGATTCAACGAATTCGCCCGCGGCTCGATCATCAATTCCGTGATTCGGGCCGCCGGCGGTGCGCTGGATGTCCACGTCATCGCCACCGAAGCGGAGCTGCCACCGGAGTCGGAGGACGATTCTGAGTCGGCCTCCGACGATGCGGCAGGGCACCCCCGTGACAAGGCGGGCCGCCCGGCAGCCAGCCGTCACCATCGCCGCCTCCTCTCGCCCTTGTCGAGTCGCCGTCGGTGGGCGGCCTTGGCCATCGGCGCCGTCGGCTTTCCGCTCCTGACGCTCGTACTCACCGCAGCGAGGAGCCATGTGGACCTTTCCACCGCGCTCAGCTCGTATCTGGTGCTCGTCGTGGTCGTAGCGGCCACCGGGGGGGTCTGGGTGGCGGCATTGGCCGCTATCGCCGGATTCCTCCTCTCCAACTTCTACTTCGCCCCACCCATCCACACCTTCACCATCGCCGATGCCCGCGACATTCTCGCCCTGGTCATGTTTCTGGTGACCGCCGGGGTGGTGAGCGTGCTGGTTGACCTCTCGGCCCGGCAGACCGCCGGGGCCCTCCAGGCCCGGACCGACGCCCGGATGCTGGCCCGGGTGGCCGGGCGCATGGTCGCTCCAGAGGGGAACCCACTGCCTGCGCTCCTCGAGGAGTTGATGGTCGCCTTCCGGCTCGACGCCGCCGCGGTGCTCCGATCCGACACGGGCCTCCCGCCGGTAGGTGGGCCCCCCGGCACGGCGGAGGCAGCCGCCGGTACCTGGTCGCCGGTGGCCTCGGCCGGCCAGGATCCGCCACAGCGCCCCGTCGAAGCCGCGGTGGTGCTGCCCTTGACCGATCGGGAGATCCTCGCCCTGAAGGGACCGGACCTGACCGCGGAGGACAGGGAGATCCTGGCCGCCTTCGCCGCCCAATTGGCGACCGTCCTCGAGAGCGCCAAACTCCACGCCGAGGCCGCGGAAGCCGACTCGCTGGCGCGGGCCAACCAGCTCCGATCGGCGCTACTGGCTGCGGTGAGCCACGATCTTCGAACGCCCCTGGCGTCCATCAAGGCCGCATCCTCGAGCCTGCTCTCGGACCAGCTGGCCTTCGGTCCCGACGAGACCCGGATCCTGCTGCAGACGATCGACGACGAGTCCGATCGACTGAACAGCCTGGTCGAGAACCTGCTCGACATGAACCGCCTGCAGACGGGGTCGATGGAAGTGCTCGACCAGAGCACCGACGTCCAGGAACTGATCACCGCCGCCGTCGAGAGCCTCGGGCCACGCGGCGACGATGTGGTGGTCGATGTGGAGGCGCCGCTCCCCCGCATCCATACCGACCCCGTGCTCCTCGAACGGGCCGTGGCCAACCTGATCGACAATGCGCTCACCCATGCCGGTGGGAAAGGGCTCCGCATCGAAGCCGGCGCGGTGGCGGGCCGGGTCGACATCAGGGTGATGGATCGGGGGCCGGGGATCCGCCGCCAGGACCGTGACGCGGTGTTCCAACCCTTCCAGCGCCTGGGAGACTCCGACAACCTGGTCGGCGTGGGACTGGGCCTGGCCGTGGCCCGGGGATTCGTGGAGGCGGTCGGCGGCGACCTCGACATCGAGGACACCCCCGGCGGCGGCTGCACGATGGTGGTTCGAATTCCCGAGCGCCCGGCGAGCGCCGGGGAACCCCCGGGCAACGCCAGCAGGGGTCGATCCGAACCGATCGAGAACCAGGACGCGACCGGCACCCCTGAGCCGCAGGCAAGTTCACCATCGTGAGTACCCTCGACACGATCCCCTCCCACGACGGCAACGAAGGAGGCGAGTCGGGCACCACCGTCCTGGTGTGCGACGACGACACCTCGTTGCTCCGAGCGTTGAGCATCAGCCTGAGCGCCCGTGGCTATGAGGTGGCGACGGCCAGGAGCGGCGAAGAGGGGATGGACAGGGCAGCCCACCTCCAGCCCGATGTGGTCCTCCTCGACCTGGGCCTTCCCGGAGTCGACGGCATCGATGTGATCCGAGGCATCAGGCGATGGAGCGCCGTGCCGATCATCGTCTTGTCCGCCCGCCATCAGAGTGTCAGCAAGGTCGAGGCTCTGGATGTCGGAGCCGACGACTACGTCACCAAGCCATTCGGGATGGACGAACTGTTGGCCAGGTTGCGGGCCGCGTTGCGACGGACCGTTCCCAGTCCAGAGGCACCTTCGGTCGAATTCGAGGAGTTCGCCATCGACCTCATCCAGAAGCGGGCCACCCGCAACGGGGCCGACGTTCACCTCACTCCGAAAGAGTGGAGCATCGTCGAAGTCCTCATCCGGAATCCGGGCCGGCTGGTATCTCAGCGTCAGCTGCTCCATGCCGTGTGGGGACCCGAGTACGAGACGGAGACCGAGTACCTCCGGGTCCTGATGGGCCGGGTCCGGAAGAAGCTCGAACCGGATGCATCCCGTCCCCGGCACTTCCGCACCGAACCCGGCATGGGGTACCGCTTCGAGCCCTGATCCGGGCGCCCCGTAGGATGGCTGCCCGTGCACCGGGCCACCGTGGATATCTACGACGATCGCGGTCTTCGCTGGGCCGCCACCCACGCCACTGCCGGCCGTCGGCACGAAGCGGAGCGATTCGCCGACCGGGTTGGTCCGGAGGGGTTGCGCATCGACCTCGGATGCGGTGCCGGCCGTTACCTGCCCTACCTGGGATTTCCGACCGTGGCCCTAGACGCCTCGGGGATCATGCTGAAGGCCTGCCGCGAACTGGTGCCCGAGGCCCTCTATCTCCAGGGCGACGTCGAGCACCTGCCGTTGGCCCGGGGGTCCATCGGAGGCGGCTGGTCGTGGATGACGCACCTTCATGTCCCCCGGGTGCGCCTTCCCATGGCCCTGTGGGACCTCCACCGGGTGCTGGCGGTGGGTGCGCCGTTCGAGCTCCAGGTGCTCGCCGGCGACTACGAGGGCGACGACGAGCCCGGTGATGAGGTGGGGGGCCGGTTCTTCGCCGGCTGGCAGCCCGATCCGTTGGTGGACGTGGTCACCGGGGCGGGGTTCGCCGTCCAGGACGGGTCCGTCACCGTGTCCGGTGACGAGGTGCGGCTTCGTTCCCTTCGGATGCGCACCCTCGCCGACACCGTCGGCGAGGGGATGCGGCTCCTGGTCTGCGGGGTGAATCCCTCCATCTACTCGGCCGATGCCGGCATCGGCTACGCCCGGCCGGGCAACCGGTTCTGGACGGCGGCGCTGGAGGCCGGCCTTGTCAGCCACGACCGGGATCCGGTAGGCGCTCTGATGGGCCATGGGGTGGGAATGACCGATTTCGTGAAGCGGCCCACCCGCACCGCCGCGGAGGTGACGCCCGGCGAGTACCGTGCCGGACTCGCACGGGTCGAGCGCCTCGTCGAGTGGCTCCGACCCGGAGCCGTCTGCTTCACCGGGCTGTCGGGGTGGAGAACGACCGTCAACCCGAGGGCGGTCGCCGGCCTTCAACCGGAGCTGATCGGTGGCCGGCCAGCCTACGTGATGCCCTCGACCAGTGGCCTCAACGCCCGGACGCCGGTCGGCGAGCTCGCCGATCACCTGTCTGCTGCATGGGCGCTCGGCGGTGGCGCCTGACTTGCGTCTGCGACCAGGTCGGGTGGCAGACAGGTCGTCGGCATCGCACCCGTGGGAGGACACTCCGGCGCCACGGCCTATCCCCGCCGTCAGTCCCCGCCGTTGGCGTCGGCGGCGGGACCGCTCCCCTCCATACGCCGGGCCGTGGCGACGACAGCGTCGTAGCGCCGTCGGATGTCGACGAGATCGTGGGGCTCGTCGATGTCGAGCTCGGCACCTCTCATGACCATGTCGGCCTGACGGAGGAGCGTCTTCCTCTGGGTGCCATCGCCGGTGTACTCGACGATGTGGTCCAGTGAATCCAGCAGTCGGATGATCACGGCCGGCATCCCACGGCCCGCTTGGCGCACCTTGTCGAACGCCCGATTGACCATGCGCGGATAGCTCGGATCGTGCTCCATCAGACGAATCCGGCCGTGCACGTCGCGGTAGACGCCCTCGCTCAGGACGCGCCCGGACATCTGACTCAGGCCGGCCGAGAGCCAATCGATGCAAGTGAGCGCGGTGAAGGTGTCATTGACCGCAGCTGACAGGGCCCGTATGGCGATCTCGACCAACTGGTCGATGGCGAACACGGGGTCCTGGCTCAACGTGCGGTGCGGCCCACTCAGGTGGGCCTTGGCCAGAGCCTTCTCAACCTGGCTGGCCGCCCCGCCGGGCCAGACCGTGGCCAGCGGTCGGCCGGCGACCATGAAGTGCCCGGGGCGGTGGGACAGCCGTATCACTGCATCCAGGCGAGAGGCGATCTTCACCAGCTCGCCGTAGGCGACAAACTGGAGGTAACCGTTGGAAGCGGCGGGCACGATGGCGCCGCGCTCATCGAGGAGGCGGCTGAGGTCGGCTGCGCTCGGTCCGGACTGGTTGGATGGGGCCTCGGACGCCTCCGCCGCCGAGAGCGGGAACTCGGTGTCGATCGCCACCAGCAGATCGTCGGCGATCCCGGCGATCACCTCCGGGAGCTGAATCGACCTGGCGATGTGATGGATGAAGTAGATCAGGACTCCGAGATCGACCAGCAACAACGCCTCCGACGCAGTGATCGAAAGGTGAGGTACGAAGTCTCCATTGGGAGTCGAGTTGATGAATCCGAGCGCGAGGACTGAATAGACGAACGTCCCCACAAAGATCCCGAGCGTCATCTGGTTGCCGAGATCGCGCATGAAGTTGCGCATCATCCGCGGCCCGAACTGCTGGGAGGCGAGGGTCAGGGCCAGGATCGTGATGGAGAACACCACGCCGATGACGGTGATGATGGCTGCGGCGATGGCGATGAGCACCTGGCGGCCGGCGTCGGCGCTGCCGGTGCGGATCCAGTACGGGAGGCTCAGCTCGTGGTGGTAGGCGGCGTAGTCGATCGAGATGGTGATGGCGAACAACAAAAAGGCCACGATGACCAAAATGCACGGGACCAACCAGAAGGTGGTTCGCAGCTCCTCACCCCGCCAGCCCGGGAGCTTGCGACGTCGAGCGGCGACAGGCGTCGTGACGTGAGGCTGGGGCTCGGTTGGGGCGGGGTCGGTCACGTGGCCTCCACTAGAAGGGACTCATTGCCGACCAGTCTTCCCGGCGCACCTGACGAACAGGTGGAGCGTAGCGTCCAGGCGACGCTGCGACTATTCCTAGCTGGGCCGGTTGACGTACCCTCCCTCGCTCAACCGGGGCTGCCAAATGCCAACCGGCTGGCTACCTTGCGCTGTCGGTCGTCGCCTACGGCTCCCGATTGATCGTCGGGTTTTGGACCACCCGCCCCTGAGCTCCTTCAGGATCGGGTCTCGACCGTCGCGAAATGGTCGACCTCCGGCGGCGACTCGAAGTAGGGTCCGATCGCCGCCCGCCATTCGGAAAACGCCTCCGACTGACGAAAGCCGACGAGGTGGTCGTCAATGGTCTCCCACTCCACCAACAGGAGGTAGTGGTCGGGTGCCTCGACGCCACGGCGCAGGTCGAGGGAGATGAAACCGGGGGACCCGGCGATGATCGATCGCGCTCGCATGAGTGCCTTCTCGAAATCATCGGCTGTCCCGGGACGGATGGTGATCAGGGCATGCTCGAGGACCATGCCGACCGACGCTACTGGCCGCGTCGTTTGGAATACCAGGGTCTGAGGAGAGGTTGACCCTTGTGGATGAGTTGTGAGGAGTGTCCATGAAGGTAGAGGTGTGGTCGGACGTGGTCTGCCCCTGGTGCTATGTGGGTAAGCGGCACCTCGAGGAAGCGCTGGACCGGTTCCGACATGGCGACCAGGTGTCGGTTGAGTGGAGGAGCTTCGAGCTCAGCCCGGCCTCTCCGCCCCGGGTGGGACTGTCGATGAGCCAGATCCTGCAACGCAAGTACGGGATGTCCGAGGATCAGGCCGAGGCGGCCAACCTGCGGATGACGGCACTGGCTGCCGGCGTCGGCCTCGAGTACCACCTCGACCGGGTCCAGGCCGGCAATACCTTCGACGCCCATCGACTCATCCATCTGGCCGCCACCCATGGGCTGGGGGACGCCATGAAGGAGCGCCTGTTGGCCGCCTACTTCTCCGAGGGGCAGCCGGTGGGAGACCGCAGCGTGTTGACCAAGCTGGCAGTCGACGTCGGTCTCGACCCGACCGAGGTCGATTCCATGCTGATCGGCGACGACTTTGCCGCGGACGTCCGAGATGACGAATCCAGGGCCGCCTCGATGGGGGTGCGCGGCGTCCCGTTCTTCGTCATCGACGAGGCCATCGGGGTTGCCGGGGCCCAGCCGGCCGATGTGTTGCTCGAGGCGTTGGAGCAGGGGTGGTCGGTGTCCCACCCGATCACCATGGCCGGTGACCGGGACCAGGGTGGGAGCGGAGAGGCGTGCGCAGACGGCGCCTGCGCGCTCTGACGCGCACGCCCTGAATCAAGCTCCCAACATGCCGTAGGCGTTGGTGGCCGACAGCGTGAGCACCACCCGGCGGTCCGACACCATCGCCCGGCGGTACTCGTCCCAGTCCGGGTGCTCCCCTTGGGCCAGACGGTACATCTCCACCAGTTCGTCGACGACCGGGTCATCCACCGCCTGGGCCACCGGTGACAGGGCCGCCTCGCCGTCGAGGACCACATAGGCGAAGAAGTCGTCACGGGCCACGTGGAGTGAGGCGCGGGGATCGCGGCGCAAGTTCTTGGTCTTGGCTCTCCCGTCCGTGACCGAAATGCGGACGGAGTGGTCGGAGCCGGGTATGAAGAGGATGTTGGACAGCTGCGGGCGACCGTTGCTCCGCAGAGTGACCAGTACACCCCTGTTGTGGCGGCGCACGAAGGCGAATGCATCGTCCAATGGAATGGCCATCGACCCACGGTACCGGGTCAGGCCCGCGCTCCGGACGCCGGCTCCGGGACCCTTCTCAACGCAGGTCGAACGAACCCCCTGCCACATGGACGTCGGCTCCGATGAGCTCCTCGGACACGGCATGGGCGGCCAGTCCGCCGTCCTCGCTGATGGCCACGCAGCGGCGACCATCGGCCGTGTCACACAGGGCCAGCGTGCGGGCCGGCACCAGTTCCTCGTAGGTGACGGTGTAGGTGGCGACCGTGGCTGCGCCGGTGTAGCCGTCGAGGCTCTCGACCACGTCGACAACGCCCGTCTCCGACTGCGCCGCCTGGGCCAGGTCGGCAACCAGCGGCAACCGACCGTCGGGACGGCCCGACCACACTCCGAGGCCCGGCTTGGTCAGGAGACCGCTGACCGTCGTGACCGCTCCGAGCGCCCCGGGGTCAGCCCTGATTGCAGCAATCACCGCCGCCGTGGCCTGCAGGACGAAGTTGTTGAACGGACCGCCGGCGAACGCCATGCCGCCGGTGATGGTGGGCGTGGTGCCGGGCCCGAGACCCAGGCAACGCTGCTGTACCCGCACCGCGGCGGGGAAACAGCTGTACACCTCGATGATGTCGGCGTCGGCGACGGGCCGTCCGATGCGGGCCCCGGCAGCACGGGCCAGCACGTCCATGGCCGGCCCGGTGTGGGGCTGTTGGCGACGCAACAGGGAGACGGCGTGGCTCGACTCCAACGCGACCTGAGGAAAGGCCCACCGGTCGGCGCCCACCCCCATGCGAACCGCCATCTCGGCCGAGCACAGGAGTAGCGCCGCCGACTGGTTGACCGTCCACTGGGTGGAGTGCCACTTGTTGTAGGGGAAGGCCAGCGGCCTATTGGTGACAGAAGGGGTATCGATCTGCTGGGCATCCATCGGGGTCGGAAACGCAGCCTCGGGGTTGGTCCCGGCGACCCCGTTGAAGCGGGACCAGAGGTCAGCGACCTCGGCACGGTGTTCGGCCAGGGTTCGACCGTCGGCAGCCCGAAGGGCGTTGTCGATCATTGCATACTGTTGGACCGGATCCCACAGCCGGTTGGCCACCTCGACCGGTTCCAGCAACGCCCCCTCCCGCCTTTGGGTGACGTCGGGGATCGCTCCGGGCTGATCCGTCTCGACCGCCTCGACGCCGGATCGGGCCACATCCCGGGCCCACCGCTTGGCCTCGCCCCCAACGACGGCCGCGACCTCCGATGCGCCCGAGGCGATGGCCACCAGAGCATCGTTGATCAGACGCTGTTGTGGGATTCCCAGCTCGTACAGATGGGTGCGCGCTCCCGCTGCACCCACGCCGCCGGCCACCAGGCGTCCCGGGTCGGGATACGACCAGTTCCCCTGGGGCACGGCGATCCAGTCGATCCGCTCCAGCATCCGCGGCGATCCCGCGTCCGACCCGGCCGCGACCAAGGCCCGGGTCATCAAGCCGGTGGCTTCGGCGTGTCCGGAAGCGGTGCCCACCCCTACGACCACCGGGGTACGAGGATCGAGTGAACCGAGGCCGTTGTGCAGGAGGTCCATCCGCCCGGTCAGTCCCGGACCGGGGCGGAAGGCGGGACGGCCGGGGAGGATTGACGGGTCCGACGATCGCGCATCATGCGGCCCACCTGGCGCCAGGTCACCGGGACGGCACCCAGATCCAGCGCATCCTGACGGGCGCGCTCGGGCACGTCGTAGTGCGCCTGGTGCGGCCGGCCGTCCTTGTGTTGGAACCATCGGCGCTCCATGCCCAATCGACGGGCAAAGGCGTGGAGCTCCTCGTCGGTGTCGGCCACCAGATGGGACCACCGGTCGTCGACCGGGCCCAGCCGCGCCGGCTGGCGCCAATCATCCAGATAGACCGTCACGGGCGCAGGACGCTCAGGGCGCGGCTCAGATGATCCGGCCGGGGGTACCGCCGTCGGCCACCACGGACAGTCCGGCCAGTTCCCACGCCAGCATCCCTCCATCGACGTTGCGGACGTCGTATCCCGCGCCGGCCAGGGCATTGGCCACGGCCGCGGATCTTCCGCCCACCCGACAGATGCAAACCACCGTCCGGTCGGCAGGTATCTCGTCGATCCGCTCCGCAACCTGTCCCATGGCCACGTGGACGGCCCCGGGGGCCCGTCCAGCTTCCCACTCATCGTCTTCGCGGACGTCAAGGAGGAACGCCCCGGCATCCGCGAGACGACTCGCCTCCTCGGGGCCGAGGTCGGGCACGGACGCCGGCTCGGGATTCATCCGCTTCACGGTACCGGAGGGACGCCCTCCACCGTTCATTCCCCCAGGCCAGACCCGCCGCCAGGTCAGCCTGGAAGGTCCATCAATTCGATGCGCACCCCGTCAGGGTCGGTGCAGTAGAGGAAATCGAGGCGGGCGCCCGGCAGGTCGAGGGTGGTCCGGGTGCCCCGAACCACCGTGCCGCCCAACGCCTCGATGGTGGAGGCCAGGCCTTCCACGTCGTCCACCCGCAACGAGAGGTGGGTCAGGCCCAGCTCATTCATGGGGCGGCGTTGTCCATCGCCGGTGTGGCCCGGCGATTCGAATCCCAGGAGCTCGATGGTGACGCCGTCCCGCGCCAGCATCCGAGATTCCAGTCGTACGTCCTCCACCTCCATCAGGGCACCGAATTCCTCGCCGACCTGGTGCGACGCCACCTGCTCGAATCCCAGACCGTCGCGGTAGAACCGGAGCGACCGCTCGAGGTCGGAAACGCAGATGCCGAAGTGGGAGACCGAGAGTGTCACGATTCCTCCACCATGGGAACAGACGTCGTCCCCGCGCTTCCCGCCGTGCCCGTTCGGTTGACCATGTGGGCGACACCGGTGGACTCGTCCACCTCCCCCAGGGCCCCGAAGGAGACTGCGTCGGGTAGGTGCGCGTGGACGAACGCCGCCACCGACCGGTAGGCGTGCCGGCTGGCATCCGCCCACGGCATGAGGATGGGGAACACATGGAACATCCCCGGTTCTTCGAGGGAGACCGTGTCGACGCCCGCCTTCCCCAGATGGTCGACGAATCGACTGATTGAATCGCGAAACATCTCGTCGCCGCCGAAACACACGAACGTCGGTGGCCAGCCGGTCACGTCCTGTTCCGCACCGGACACCGGCTCCGAGCCGGCACTGCGCCCGTGCAGGTAGGCGGAGGTCGGGATGTTCCAGGGCAGGATGTCCACCGCCGCGTTGCCGGATATCGACGGATCATCGAGGAGCAGGTCCAACTCCGGGGAGAACAGCAACACGCCGGCGATGGCCCGATGGTGGGTATGGGTCATCGAGTACATGAGGGACGCGGCCAGTCCCCCACCGCTCGAGTCTCCGCCCACGAAGAGGCGCAAGGGGTCGGCCCCGCCGGCCAGGAGCCCCTCGAGGACCACGATGGCATCCTCCAGGCCGGCGGGGAACGGGAACTCGGGGGCCAGCCGGAGGTCGGCGACGAATATCTCGCATCCGGTCAGGCGGCACAGCCAGGCCGCGAAGAGTCCGTACATCCGCGGCGACGTCCCGATGTAGCCGCCGCCGTGGAGGTACAGCACCGTGCCCCGGACGGCGCCGCCGTCGGGGCGGTACCAGATGCCGGCGACACCGGCCACGCTGTCCTCCTGCGGCCTGACACCGAGCGACCGGACCAGGGGAGGCAACAGGAAGCCGCAGAGGTCATCGAGCACCATCTCGACGGAGCGGAACTCGTCGATCGGCAGGGAGGACGAGTACCCCATGAACGTGCGAACCGCCTCACGAGTGACCGTGACGGCCAGGTTGTGCGGCAGGTTCCCCTCGCCCGACCAGGGCCTGCGGAAGGGGACCCGGGCCATGGCGAGGCCGAACTGCCCGGCCAGACCGACCAGGTCGGTGGCGGCGATCGGCCAGGAGGAATGGGCCACGCCGGGGCGCCGGCCCATCACCACCCGGGAACCTCGTTCATCCTCGACGGCATCGTTCTCATGCTGTCACGCCCCCTCGGACCCCGGAGCACCGCCCCCTGGCCGCCGCGTGCGGGTCAGACCGGCTCTGCGGCGAGGATGGCCCCGAGCTGGAGCAGCTGGTCCGTGGCCCCGCCCAGCGTCAACTCGAAGTGCTTGGTCATCAAGAAGTAGCGGTGCAGGGGATAGTCGCGATCGACACCCACGCCGCCATGGAGATGGACGGCGGCGTGGACCACCCGCTGCCCACCGTCGGCAGCCCAGAACTTGGCCACGGCCACCTCCTTGTCGGAGGGGAGGTCGGCGGCCAGCCGCCATGCTGCCTGCCAGGCCGTGAGCCGGATGGCCTCGGTGTCCACGTAGGCGTCGGCGGCGCGTTGGCCGACAGCCTGGAACGTGGCGATCGGCTTGCCGAACTGCTCCCGGGTCTTGGTGTACTCGGCCACCAGGGCCAAGGCGGCGGCGGCCGCACCGGCCTGGGCCAGGGCCACTGCCGCGGTGGTCCGTTGGACGAGCCACTCGGTGATGGCGGCACCGTCCTCGACCGAGCCGAGCACGGCCTCGGGCCCGACCGTGGCTCCCGCCAGGGTGATGACCGCCTCCACCTGACCGGTGTTGACCGGCTGGCGCTCGCGGCTGACGCCGGCCGCGGCGGTCTCGACGATGAACACGGCCACCGAGCCGGGCTCCACGCGGGCGGGCACCAGCACGGCGTCGGCGAACGTCCCGGACGGCACACAGGCCTTGGTGCCGGAGAGCGTCCACCCGTCACCGCTCGGCTCCGCCACGACGGAGGGGACGCCCGGCGTGCCACCCAGCTCGACCAGTGCCGTCGTGAGCACGGTGTCGCCCGTCACCACCCCGGGGAGCCAGCGCTGACGTTGGGCCTCGGTGCCGAAGCGGGCGATGGCCGGGGCCGCCACGGCCACGGTCTCGATCACCGGCACGTAGGCGGCGCTCCGACCGGCGGCCTCGACGATCAGACCGGATTCGAGGAAGCCCAGTCCGGCTCCGCCCACCTCGTCGGGCAGGGCGATGCCGAGGAGCCCGGCGGCGGCCAGCTCGGCCCAGATCTTCCGATCGAACCGCTCCCCGTCCGTTTCGGACTCGAGCTCGCGGAGTCGATCGTGGGTGGAGAGGTCGGTGAAGATCCTGGTGGCCAGGTCCCCCACTGCCTGTTGCTCTTCGTTGAAGGAGAAGTCCATGGGTCGCGTTACCTCTTCTATCGGAGTGACCGGGGCAGACCGAGGCCGAAGATGGCGATCAGGTCCCGTTGGATCTCGTTGGTGCCGCCGCCGAAGGTCAGGATGACCAGGCTCCGGGCGTACGATTCGAGGCGGCCGGCGAGGACGGCTTCGGGGCTTCCCCGAGTGAGGTAGCCGGCCTGCCCCACGATCTCCATCATCAGTTTGAAGGCCTCCATGTAGAACTCGGTGCCGAACACCTTGGTGGTGGACGCATCGGCCACGTCGAGATGACCTTGGGTGGCCGTCCAGGCCACCTTCCAGTTGATCAACTTGAGGAACTCGAGGCGGGCGTAGATGCGGGCCAGGTGGACCTGCACCCACTCCTGATCGATGACCCTCCGGCCGTCAGCCAGCTTGGTGTTCTGCGCCCACGCCGTGGTGTCGCCGAGCGCCCGCTCGACGATCCCCGACGAGCACAGGGTGACCCGCTCGTGATTGAGCTGGTTCGTGATGAGGGACCACCCGTTGTTCTCCCCACCCACCAGGTTGGCGGCAGGGACCCTCACGTCCTCGTAGAACGTGTAGTTGATGTTGTGGTCGCCGAGCAGGTGCATGGGCACCACTTTGATGCCGGGGGTGTCCATGGGGACGATGAACATGGAGATGCCCTTGTGCTTGGCCACCTCCGGATCGGTGCGGGTGGCCAACCAGATGTAGTCGGCGCCTCCGGCCAGGGAGGTGTAGATCTTCTGGCCGTTGATCACGTACTCGTCCCCGTCCTTCACCGCCCGCGTCTGCAACGATGCCAGATCGGTTCCGGACTCGGGCTCGGTGTAGCCGATGCAGAAATGGATGTCGCCGGCGAGGATCTTGGGCAGGAAGAACTGCTTCTGCTCGGGCGTGCCGAACTGCATGATGGTGGGCCCGACGGTATTGATGGTCAACATGGGGACGGGGGCGCCCGCCCGCATCGACTCGTCGAAGAAGATGTACTGCTCGATGGCCGATCGGCCCTGGCCGCCGTACTCGGTCGGCCACCCGATGCCGAGCCATCCGTCCTCCGCCATCTGCTTGACCACTCGCCGCATGTTGGGGCCGATGCCATGGCTGTCGACCAACTGGGCCTCCACCTCCGGGGTCAGCAGGTCGGTGTAGTAGTCACGGAGACGGGTCCGGAGACCCTCTTGTTCCTCCGTGTAGCCGATCTCCATGTGCGATCCCTCCCGATTGTGCCAGCGCGACTCGGACCGTAGGACGTCCCCCCGGCTCGACCCTGGACTGTAGAGCAGCGGGGTTCGGGCCTGTCAGCCCCCGAGCGCCGTCGATCCCTGCGGGGACGCCGACCGGCACGTCCGGTTGCGCCGGTGGCCGCTACTAGAACACGTTACATTCAGGCGGACACCACCGCCACCGGGAGGCACGGGAATCCGGCGCGCACTAGCCTGCCGCTGATCGCCGCCATCCGAGGCGCTCCGTCACCGCTAGGGTTACCAAGCGGTAAGTTACCCCGGTCACCCTGGGCCCCGTTCCACCGGGAGCGCTTTCCCGGTGGCGAGCCTCTGCACACACGTCTTGCTCACCCGCTTTCGTTCACGTCATCTCACCCATCCGCTGCGGTCCGACCGCCGAGTCCCGAGGAGCACCACATGCCCGAAGCAGTCATCGTCGCCACCGGCCGGACCCCCATCGGCCGGGCCAACAAGGGCTCGCTGGTCGACTGTCGGCCGGACGACCTCGCCGCCCTCGTCATCCGCGAGGTCCTGGCCAAAGTGCCCCAGCTCGATCCGCAATCGGTCGAGGACGTCATCATGGGGTCGGGCCAGCCCGGGGGCGAGGCGGGCTACAACGTGGGCCGGGTGGCCGCGCTCCTGGCGGGTCTTCCGGACGTGCCGGGCGTCACGGTGAACCGCTACTGCTCCTCGTCCCTCCAGACCATCCGCATGGCCGCCCATGCCATCCGCGCCGGGGAGGGTGACGTGTTCGTGGCCGCCGGGGTCGAGACGGTGAGTCGCTACGGCAACGGAGCAGCCGACACCGGCCCGCACAACCCGCTGTTCGCGGACGCCGAGGCCCGCACCTCCGAGCGCGCCCCGGTGGCCGGAGATCCGTGGACCCCACTGGCCGGTCTGCCCGACGTGTACATCGCCATGGGCCAGACAGCGGAGAACGTGGCCGAGTACAAGAAGGTCGGTCGCCAAGAGCAGGACGAGTTCGCCGTCCAGTCCCAGACCCGCGCCGTCACAGCCCAGGAGACAGGATTCTTCGAGCGCGAGATCATCCCGGTCACGACGCCCAACGGCGACGTGGTGACCAAAGACGACGGGCCCCGGCCGGGAACCACCCTCGAGGGACTGGCCAACCTGAAGCCGGTGTTCCGCGAGGGGGGAACCATCACCGCCGGCAACGCCTGCCCGCTCAACGACGGCGCCGCCGCCGTGGTGGTCATGAGCGACACGAAGGCCCGCGAACTGGGCATCACCCCGCTGGCCCGGATCGTGGCCAGCGGGGTGTCCGGCCTCAACCCCGAGATCATGGGACTCGGGCCGGTCGACGCCATCCGCCAGACCCTGCAGCGCGCAGGGATGACCATCGACGACATCGACCTGGTGGAGATCAACGAGGCTTTCGCGGCCCAGGTCGTCCCTTCGGCCAAGGAACTGGGCATCAACTACGACAAGCTGAACGTCCGGGGAGGCGCCATCGCCCTCGGTCATCCGTTCGGCCAGACCGGTGCCCGCATCATGACCACGCTGCTCAACGCCCTGGAGGACACCGGCAAGACGATCGGACTCGAGTCGATGTGCGTGGGCGGAGGGCAGGGCATGGCCATGATCGTCGAGCGCCTGTCGTAGGCGCCGTTGGCCGGGCCGTGTCGCGCCCGGCGGCTCCGGGCGGGGCCGGCCGGCCCGGGCTCACCGCTCGAGCAGTGGGTCCAGCGGGTGGCGCACCGGCTGGCCGGCGTCCCGGGCCTTTCGCCAGGCAATGCCTGACATGGCCTCGAGGGCGATGCGATTGCCGAGGTAGGCGGTGACGTCGGCGTGGTCGAACGGAGGCGAG
>DASZJN010000323.1:0-7373 GCA_035948045.1 Acidimicrobiales bacterium
GACATGCACCTGCACGCCCTCGGGTCGATGGGTGCCGTGTTCGAATCGTCGCACGGCTATGTCGAGGGGCGGGTGGAGACGACGGTGGGGTCCGTGCCGCGGCTGGTGGGCAACCGGGTCGTCCTCGAATATCCCAGCCACACCGGCACCGACAACGTGTTGATGGCGGCGTCGTTGGCCAAGGGGACGACGATCATCGAGAACGCCGCCCGCGAGCCGGAGGTGAAGGACCTGGCCGAGTTCCTCAACTCGATGGGGGCGAGGATCACCGGCGCCGGGACGTCGCGCATCGAGGTCGAGGGGGTCGACGTGTTGTCCCCCTCGACCCACGCCGTCATCCCCGACCGGCTCGTGGTGGCCACCTTCCTGGTCGCCGCCGGGCTGGCCGGAGGTGACGTTGTGGTCGAGGACGGTCGGCCCGAGCACATGGACATGCTGATCAGCAAACTGGGGGCCACCGGCATCCACATCACGCTGGGGCCCGAGGGCCTGCGCGCCGTGAGAGACCGCGCCCAGCCGCTGCAAGCGGTCGATGTGGCCACGCTCCCGTATCCCGGGTTCGCCACCGACTACAAGCCGTTGCTGGTGACCCTCCTGACCGTGGCCCACGGTGTGGGCATCGTGACCGAGAACCTCTTCTTCGGCCGGTTCCGCTACGTCGAGGAGCTGCGCCGGATGGGCGCCGACATCCGCACCGAGGGCCACCATGCGGTCGTGAGGGGGGTGGGGCGGCTCTCCGGCGCACCGGTCCGGGCCTTCGACGTGCGGGCCGGGGCCGCCCTGGTGCTGGCCGGCCTGGTCGCCGACGGTGAGACCCTGATCACCGATGCCCACCACGTCGACCGCGGCTACGAGGACCTGGACGGGAAGCTGGTCTCGCTCGGTGCCCACGTCTCCCGGGTCTGACGCCCCGGTCCCTCCCGTCTACGCTCGTCACTCCATGCCCGCCCCCCGTACGTCCGATCCTTCAGCCCTGTTCGAGGCGGCCCGCGGCGGCGACCGGGTGGCACTGGCCCGCCTGCTGTCGCTGGTCGAGCGCGGCGGCGACCCCTCCCGAACCGTGGCCGGCCTGGCCTTCAAGACCCCAGGCGACACCTACTCGGTGGGGATCACCGGTGCGCCCGGTGCCGGCAAGTCGACCCTCACCGATGGGCTGATCACCGTCGGGAGGGAGCAGGGAGTCGACGGGGCCGGCACCGTGGCCGTGCTGGCCGTCGATCCTTCGTCTCCGTTCTCCGGCGGGGCCATCCTCGGCGATCGGGTCCGCATGCAGAGCCATGCCCTCGACGACGGCGTCTTCATCCGGTCGATGGCCACACGCGGCCACATGGGAGGGCTGTCGGTGGCGGTCCCGGACGCCGTGCGGGTGCTCTCGGCGGTGGGGATGCCGCTGGTCCTGGTGGAGACCGTGGGTGTCGGCCAGCAGGAGGTCGAGGTGGCGGCGGCCACCGACACCACCATCGTGGTGGTCAACCCCGGTTGGGGCGATGCCATCCAGGCCAACAAGGCCGGACTGCTGGAGATCGCAGACCTCTTCGTCATCAACAAGGCCGACCGTCCGGGGACGGCCCAGACCCGGCGGGACCTCGAGCTCATGCTGGACCTCACCGAGCTGGCGGCCTATCGTCCGCCGATCGTGGAGACGGTGGCGTCGAAGGGGGAGGGGATCGAGGCGCTGTGGACGGCCGTCCGCGAGCACCGGGCCCACCAGATCGAACACGGCACACTCGAACGGATGCGACGACGGCGACTCGAGCTCGAGTTCCACCAGATCGTGACGGCGCGGGTCGGGGAGCGGATCGATGCCATGGCCGAGGCCGACCACTTCGCCGACATCAACGCGGCGATGGTGGCGGGCGACATCGACCCCTACCAAGCCGCGGACCGGCTGCTGGCCGAGGTGCTCCGCGACCGACCCGGCTCCTGATCTGATCCCGAGCGTGCACTTCGGACGCGGGACGCTCAGGTAGCGTGCGCACGTGGCTGTTGAATCCGACCCGGGCCTGCCGGGGGTGTCCTTGCCGTTCTCCCCGCTCGGGAGCCTGGCCAAACTGGGTGTCCGCCAGGCCCCGTTGGTGCGGCCCGAAGAGGATCCCCTGTGGTTCCAGCGGGCTGTCTTCTATGAGGTTCTGATCCGGGGCTTCTTCGACGGCAACAACGACGGGGTCGGCGACATCCCCGGGCTCATCGCCAAGCTCGAGTACCTCCAGTGGTTGGGTGTCGACTGCCTGTGGCTGCTCCCCTTCTACCCGTCCCCCCTCCGCGACGGCGGCTATGACATCAGCGACTTCTATTCGGTACACCCGGAGAGCGGCACCGTCGAGGATCTGCGGAGGCTGCTCGACGAGGCCCACGCCCGCGGGATCCGGGTCATCGCCGACCTGGTCATCAACCACACCAGCGATGAGCATCCCTGGTTCGTGGAGTCGCGGCAGAGCCGTGACAATCCCAAGGCCGACTGGTACGTGTGGAATGACGACGACCAGCGGTGGCCGGAGGCACGCGTGGTCTTCGTCGATGTCGAACGCTCCAACTGGTCCTACGACCAGAGCCGCAATCAGTACTACTGGCACCGGTTCTACTCGCACCAGCCCGACCTGAACTACGAGAACCCCGAAGTGGCCGACGCCATGCTCGACGTGGTGCGCTTCTGGCTCGACCTCGGGCTGGACGGGTTCCGACTCGATGCCGTCCCCTTCCTCTACCAGCGGGACGGCACGGCGGGGGAGAACCTCCCGGAGACCCATGCCTTCATCCGACGGGTGCGGGCCGAGTTGGATGCCAACTACCCCGGCCGCATCCTCCTGGCCGAAGCCAACGGGTGGCCCTCCGACGTGGCCGACTACTTCGGGGACGATGACGAGTGCCATCTCTGCTTCAACTTCCCCCTGATGCCCCGGCTGTTCATGGCCGTCCGCCGCGAGCAGAGCTATCCCATCACCGAGATCTTGGCCCAGACCCCCGAGGCGCCCGGATCCAGCCAGTGGGCCATCTTCTTGCGCAACCACGACGAGCTGACCCTCGAGATGGTCACGGAGGAGGAGCGCGACTACCTCTTCGCCGAGTACGCCAAGGACCCGCGCATGAAGCGGCACATGGGAATCGGGCGGCGCCTCGCCCCCCTGCTGGATCGCGACCGACGGCTGTCCGAGCTCCTCTACTACCTGTTGTTCACCCTGCCGGGAAGCCCCGTCCTGTACTACGGGGACGAGATCCAGATGGGCGACAATCTCTACCTCGGCGACCGCGACTCCGTGCGCACCCCCATGCAATGGACTCCCGACCGCAACGGCGGGTTCAGCCGGGCCGACTTCGCCCAGTTGTACCTGCCGCCGCTGATGGACCCCGTCTACGGCTACGCCGCCGTCAACGTCGAGGCCCAGCAGCGGAACCCGAGCTCGTTCCTCCACTGGATGCGGCGGATCCTGGCCGTGCGGCGCGAGTTCCCCGTCCTGGGCACCGGGGACCTCGAGGTGATCTCCTCGGCCAACCCGTCCGTGCTGGCCTTCGTGCGCTCCGCCCCGGACCACGCCAGCCGGGGGCCGGTCAACCCGGTGCTGTGCGTGCACAACCTCAGCCGGCTGGCCCAGCCGGCTGAGCTGCACGTGGAGCGGTGGGTGGGGCGCCAGCCCATCGAGCTGCTGGGGCGGGTGGCGTTCCCGTTGATCGGCGCCGACCCCTACCCGGCCACGGTGGCGTCGTACGGCTCCCTGTGCTTCGAGCTCGCCTGAACGGGTCCGATCGGCCCGGGTGAGGACGGGCCGCGAGCCGGCAGCGCCCGCGTGATGGACCGGCGGTCAGACGGCGCGGGAGACCGGTACCCGCACCACCAACTCCTCGGCGGCCTGCTCGGGGTTCACGATGTTGATGAGCACACCGGTCCCGAGTTCGAAGCCGGCCACGGTGGTGATCTTGGGCACCACGTGGACGTGCCAGTGGTAGGGCTCGGGGGCGCGATACGGCGCCGAGTGGAAGACCAGGTTGTAGGCGACGTCGCCCACCACGTCGCGCAGGCTGCCCAGTGCCACCTTCAGCGCCTTGCCCACCGCCACGATGTCGGCCGGGGGGCTGTGGTGGAGGTGGGGTCCGTGGGCCCGAGGGATCACCAGCATCTCGTAGGGCGCCCCGCTCCAGAACGGGCAGATCACCAGCACGCGCTCGTCGGCGTAGACGACGCGGTGATCGACGTTCTCTTCCGCATCCACGGTGGTGCACAGCAGGCACCGGCCGGCGAACCGGGCGAACCCGGCCTGCTCCTCGACCAGCTCCCTCGGGACGAAGGACATGCCGAGCAGCTGGCCGTGGGGATGCTCGATGGAGGCACCGGCCTCGCGTCCGGCATTGACGATGGCCTGGCTGTAGCGCAGCCCGGGGATCGACGAGTGCTCCTCGATCCGGTCGCGGATGGCGGTCATGACCACGGTGGTCTGCTCGTCGCTGAGCATCGACCACGAGTTCTGGTGGTCCGGGGAGAGCACGATGACCTCGTGGATGCCGCCCGCCGTGGCCTGGGTGAAGACAGGGCCCCGATTGGTCACCACGAACGGGGCGTTGCCCTCGAAGGCGGGATAGAGGTTGGGAACCACCCGGACCAGCCACGTGCCGTCGGGCCCCAGGGTCTCGAGCGTGGGGGAGTTGGTCTCCTCATTGCCGGGACAGAAGGGACAGGGTCGGGAGGTGTCGGCCTGGATGGATGCCATCCTCGGCGTGAAGGCCTTCGGCCGGACGGCCCGGTCGGTGCTGACCACCACCCAGCGGCCGGTGAGGGGATCAAGTCGGAGCTGATTCATCAGAAGGGCGCGTCGCCCCTGGGTTGTACCCTGCTTTGTGTTCCCACAGTGGTCGCCACCTCTATCCGGTCTTCGACGCCCGCCGCTCACCCGGATGCCCCAGGGGAGTGAGAAGGCCCAGTCCCCAACGTAGCAACGTCGGGACGGCGACTGGTGCCAGGGCGGTCATTTCGGTCTCCCGGATGGCGGATGCCAGAATCAGCGCCATGGCCTCCGCCCTTCCCGCCTCTCTGTGATGGCCGAGCACGCCCGCGGTGCGGCCTATGACCTCGTCCTGTTGGCTCACGTCTTGGCCGCGCTCGTCGGTCTCGGCGCGGTGGCGGTGGCCGGCGCCTACGCCTGGGCCCTCAGCCGGGGGGGACCGGCCACCGACTCGGTACGCCGCTACTACCAGCCGGGGGTGAACTGGGTCGGTCGCGTCCTGTTCCTGGTGCCGGTGTTCGGGGTGGCGCTGATGGCCATGAGCCGCGGCGACTGGTCCTTCTCCGACGGATGGATCAACATCGGCCTGGCGCTGTGGGCCGTCGTCGCCGTGGTGGCGGAGATGGCGCTGTGGCCGGAGGAGCGGAGGATCCAGGCCGCGGTGGCCGATCCGTCGGTCGGCGCCGGTCTGCGGACCCGGTGTCTCCGGGTGGAGGCCATGGCGTCCGTGCTGTCCCTGGTGCTGATCGCGGCCACCGTGGTGATGGTGGCCAAGCCCTGACCCGTCGAGGGACGATCGGGTGAGCCGCGGTGGTCGGCGTGTCGCAGCTACCCGGGCGCCGGCCGCTCGGGCGCCGGCAGCAGACAGGCCTCGAACAGCGCGGCGCGGGCCTCGTCGACCTTGCCCTCGGCCATGAGCGGGGCCACCTGTCGGTCGAGGACGGAATCCCAGTCGACGGACCCGGTGGGTCGGCCCGCACGGCGCATGGCCGCACGGGCCTCATCGAGCAGGGTGGCCATGGTGGCAACGCCGGCTGGGATCGAGGCGACGATGCGATTGCGGATCCACCGGGCCAGCGCCGGGCTGGCGCCGCCGGTCGACACGGCCACCGTGATCGGCCCGTCGCGATGGACGGCCGGGAGCTGGACGGAGCCGGGGCTGTGGCGGTCGGCGCTGTTGACCAACACCCCGGCGGCAACGGCGTCGGCCACGACCAGGCGATCGATCTCGGCCCGGCCCGTGGCGGTGACCACCAGGCCGTAGCGGGCCGCTTCGCCGGCCTCGTACGGCCGGCGTTCGATCTCGAGCGATGCCGGGGGGTCGCTCGGGTCGGGGGTTCGCCGGCCGATGCCCGGCTCGCGCCTGGAGAGCCGCTCGATGGCATCGTCGACCAGGGGTGCCACCACGGTCACCCGGCCTCCGGCCTCCACCAGGGCCCCTGCCCTGCGGGCGGCCACCGGGCCCCCGCCCACGACGAGGCACCGCCGACCGGCCACGCGGAGCACCACGGGGTAGTCGAGGGGCCGGTCGTCCGGCTGGGGATCCGAGTTCGTGTTCATGGGATCTGGGCTGGCCGGGTAGGTGGCCATTGTGGCCCGCCCAGGCCCTTGAGGCGATTTCCTGTACCTCCGACCGGGATTGTTCTAAAACTTGATCTGATTAGTCATGTATAGTCTGGGAGAAGCAAGTCGGGCTGTGCCGGGCGACGGACGGTCGTCGCTTGCAGGCAGTTCAGCACGCGGACAGCAGGGCCGGTGGCGGTTTGGTGGCCACCGATCCGGCCTCGTCCGGGAATGCGAATGGAGTGACAAGGGTTCACTGGTGGTGATCGGGGACCGGGACGGATGGGATGTGGACCGCGGTTCGGGAGGCCGGACCGGACGGGCCCGCTCCCGGCCGGTTGGAAGCGAGCAGAGAGAGGGTCGTGAAAGTGAGCATCGTGGCCAGCAAGTCTGAGTTGACCCAGTTGTGCGAGGAGATGGAGGAGCAGGCGTCCGCCTTCGAGTCCGCTCCCGCCGGATTGATCGTCGCCTGGGCCGTCGAACGCTTCGGCCCGAAGCTGGCCATGGCGGCATCCTTCCAGGACGCCGTGCTCATCGATATCGCCGTCAACGTGGACCCCACCATCGAGGTGGTGTTCTTGGACACCGGCTCCCACTTCCCCGAGACGCTGGAGTATGTCGAGACCATCCGGGCCCGCTACGACCTCAACCTGACGGTGACCAAGCCGGCGGCCGGGGCCGAGCAGTGGCCGTGCGGGACGGCCCAGTGCTGCGAGTTTCGCAAGGTGCGCCCGCTCAAACAGGCCCTGGCCGGAAAAGAGGCCTGGGTGACCGGCCTCAAGCGGGTCGACGCGCCCACCCGGCGTGACGCGCCCATCGTGTCCTACGACGAGAACTGGGGCATGGTCAAGGTCAACCCGTTGGCCACGTGGACGGAGCAGGACGTCGCCGGCTACGGAGCCGATCATGGGATCCCCCAGCACCCCTTGCTGTCCCGGGGCTACCTCTCGATCGGCTGCGCCCCGACGACCAGGCCGGTGCAGATCGGCGAGGATCCCCGCTCCGGCCGCTGGTCCGACTCGGACAAGGTCGAGTGCGGGTTGCACGTTTGAGATGACCAAAGATCGGGACGAGCTGTACGGGCTCCACATCCGTGGA
>DASZJN010000324.1:0-2012 GCA_035948045.1 Acidimicrobiales bacterium
CCCGCAGCCGGGTGCCCCACCGGGTCATGGCCCCGGAGCCGGACCTGTTGCGCCACGATGCCCGCCGCGCCTGGCGGGCCGGCCCGCGTCGCGCCTACGCCGACGTGACCGGGCAACTGGCTGCCTCGGGCAACGGAGAGGTCGCCGGCTTGGCCGTGGCCTCCATGGTTCCGTCGCTCACGGCGGTGAACCGGCGCGGTGTTCCCATGCTCCCCGGCCTGATGTACGGCGACATCGAGGGGCGACCCGCCGCACCAGACGACAGCGACGGCGCTCCCGATGTGGGGCTTCCCCCGCCGGGGGCCATGCCCGACGCCGAAGGCTTCCTCCGCTGGGCCGTCAGAGAGGCTCCCGACGCCAAGGGGTACTGGCCCTGTCAGGCCGTCGCCACCCACGCCCTGACCGGGGTCCCGGCCATCGACTCGGGCGTCACCGCCAGCCTGGGTGCCCTGCACGGGTGGGGCAAGTGGAACAGCGAGCTCATCGAGTCCATCGGTGCCTCGGAATCACAATTACCGACCGTCGTCCCCATGTGCCAGGCCGGCGGGACGGTGCCCGGTACCGACACCGTGTTCACCGGCGGGTCGATCGATGCCTTCTGCGACCAGATCGTCTCGGGCGCCAACGAGCCCGGCGATGTGCTGGCCATCTTCGGCGCGACGCTCATCGTCTGGGTGGTGACCGAGGAGTGGATGCAGGTTCCCGGTCTCGTCAGCTATCCCCACACCACCCCGTCCCGGTTCCTCATCGGGGGCCCCAGCAACGCCGGGGCCCTCTTCGTCGACTGGGCGCGCCACCTGCTCCGCGGCGCGTGCCCACCCGGACCGGACCGGGAGCGGCTGGATCCCCGGCTGGGCAACCCCGACCGCGTCCCGGTGTGGCTGCCCTATATCCGGGGCGAGCGCACCCCGCTCAACGATCACACCCTGCGCTCAAACCTCTACGGCCTCGATATCGGCTCGAATGCCGAAGCGCTAGAACGCGCCGCGTTCGAAGCCAGCGGTTTCGTGATCGCCCGGATCATCGAATCATCCGGCGCACGGGCCCACCGTGTCGTGGCGAGTGGTGGGGGATCCCGGGTCACGGCTTGGATGTCGGCGGTGGCCGATGCCACGCAGCTGCCGGTGGACGCGGTGGCGGTGCCCGACGGCGCGGCCCGCGGCGCGGCCTACGTGGCGCGCATGGCCGCCGGACTGGAGACCTCGCTCAACGACTCGGACCGCTGGGCCGGCGTCAGCCGGAGGATCGAGCCCGATCCGAGTTGGGCCAAGGCCACTGGGGCCCGCTATCGACAGTTCTGTGACGTGGGGGCGGGGAACGAGTACCCAGGGGGCAGCTGAAAGGGCCAGTCGTCCCCTTTTGTCCGGCGCCTACGCTCGGCGGTTGCGTGTCAGCCCCCGAAGGGGTGGAACACGCCGACGGCGGCGTACCAGTCGGTGGCCGTGGCGAAGGTGGCCTGCGCGTCCTGGGTTCCGGCATTGCTGGCTGCGATGTCCTCGATGTCGGCCGAGCCCGAGCTGGTCTGGACCCGCAGGGTGAAGGGCTTGGCCTGCGAGGAGCCCGGCGTCACCGTCCCTGGCGCTCCGCCGGTGATGATGCCGCCGACCACTAGTTCCCCCGCCCCCACCGGAGCGGTCGGCCCCGAATCGACCGTCGTGCTGTTTCCCTTGGCTGCCGCCACCTGGTCGAGGGCGGCGGCCGTGGCCACGCCGCTGTACTCGGAGACCGCACCCTGGAGAAACGTTGGACTGCTTGCCGTGATGGTGATGGTCAGCCCGAACGGGGCCGGCGCCGAGTTCTGCAGGTAGAAGAGGGCGAGATCCCCTCCTCCATTCAAGAAGGTCGTCGAGGCACTGGTCCGGGTCCACGGTCAGTTCACGTTGTCGGAGACCTGGACCGGCCCGGCGGCGTCGTACTGGCCTAGCCAGCCGGCCAACAGATCGCCGGCGTGGACCGGGTTGGCCAGCACGATGGTGGTACTGGTCACCCGGGTTGCCGTGGCGGTGGCGCCG
>DASZJN010000325.1:0-7318 GCA_035948045.1 Acidimicrobiales bacterium
CGGAGGCGGGGCGCCTCGGCGAACGCCGCCTCGCACGCCCGTTCCATCAGATCGACCGGGGTCACCGTCTCGACCCGCTCGATGGACTGTCCCGAGGCGATGACCACCGGAATGCGCTCGGGATCGTGGGCGGTGGCGGTCATCGGGCAGGGTGGACACGGGTTCGTCCGGGGCGCAAGCTACCATCGCAGACCCGGCAGGCACCGGCGGCGCCGCACCGCTGGTGGCCTCCCGGCCATCCAGCACCCGCAACGGAAAGGTGGGAGCGTTGACCGCGAACGGAGACCCACCGGCGAACAGAACCGGAGGGGGAGGGGGCCTGCCCGACGGCTTCCTGTTCGGCGTGGCCACGGCCGGCTTCCAGGTCGAGGGCGGCTACAACGGGCCCGGGGAGCCGGCCAACAACTGGGTGGCCTGGGAACAGGCAGGACGGGTGGAGCCGTCCGGGAACGCGGTGGGCTTCTGGGACCGACCCGAGGAGGCGCTCGACCGAGCCGCCGCACTCGGGTGCAACAGCTTCCGGCTGGGGGTGGAGTGGGCCCGGGTCCTCCCGGACGAGCGGGGCCCGGACCGGGCCGCCCTGGCCCACTACGGCGACATCGTCGGCGCTTGTGTCGACCGCGGCCTCGAACCGCTGGTGACCCTCCATCACTTCACCCATCCGGCCTGGTTGGGTGAGGACTTCTGGCTGCGCCCCGACGCGCCGGACCGCTACCGGGCCTGGGCGGAGATGGCCGTCGACGCCCTGGCTCCCTCGGTGCGCCACTGGGTCACCATCAACGAGGTCAACGTGCTCGCCACCGCGTCGTGGTTGCTCGGCATGTTCCCACCGGGTCGCTCCCTGGTGTTCGATGACGCCGCCGTCGCCGCCGACAATCTGCTGGCGGCCCATGTGCTGGGCTACGAGGTCATCCACCGGGCCCGCCCCGATGCCGTCGTCACCACCAACAACGCCTGTCTGAGCCTCTACGAGTACGACCGCATGCTCACCGATCTGCTGGTAGCCCGGAGCGCCGGCATCGACCGGGGCGAGATCGCGGCCTGGCTCGACGAGCGACGACGCCGACACGACTCCCTGCTCCCCGCCAATCGCGCGGCCGAGCGCGTGCTCCGGAGGCTCAGCGCTGCCATGTCCCCCTACCGGCACCCGGGGGGTGGCGGAGGCACCCGTGGCGGGCACCGCTCCCGCCTTCCGCGGCGGGCTCTGGATGCCATCTACGACAGTCCGCACGAGCGCACCCTCGATGCGCTCGGCCTCGACTACTACGACCCGATGGCGGCCCGCCACTTCCGGGTGCCGGGGCACCGGACGGCCGGCGGCCGCAACCACCTCCCGACCCGCGAGCTGTGGGACGACGTCCCCGATCCGGCCGGACTCAGCCGCTGGCTGGGTGTCCAGCACGCCCTCGTGCCCGGGTTGCCCCTGTGGGTGGTCGAGAACGGCATGTGCAATCGGGTGGTGAACGGTCGCTCCTACATCCGCCAGGACGGATGGGACCGTCCCCGCTACCTGCGCGAGAACATCGGCGCCGTGGTGGAGGCGATCGACCAGGGTGTGCCGGTCACCGGGTACTGGCACTGGTCGCTGGTCGACAACTACGAGTGGGGATCGTACGAGCCGCGCTTCGGGCTCCACGGAGTGGACCGCCATCGGGGCGAGCACGGGATGCGCTGGCTCGACTCCGATTCCCTGGGAGACGACTCGGCGGGCACGTACCGGGCCATCATCGCCGGCCTGCGGGCGGGCGACCGGTCTGCCCTCCGCCCGCACTGATCGGGTCCGACCGGTCAGCCGTCGTCCGGTCGACCGAGCCCGGACAGCACCTGCTCGGCCTGGGCCACGATCTGAGCGACCAGGCTGGCCGCCGGTATCAGCGTCTGGATGGCGCCCACTCCCTGGCCGGTGGGATAGCACTCGCGCTCGGGATCGATGTCGGGCGTGTCGTCCCCGCCGCCCAGGTGGAAGGCGCCGTCGTTCATGGAGCGGCCGAGCTGGGCGGGAAAGGGGCTGAGCTCCGCCGGGTTCTCCTCGAAGAACGTCGTGTACCGGTTGCGCACCACGCGCATCGTCTTGCCGGAGAACGCCCGGCTGATGGTGGTCCCGTCCTCTCTGGTCTGGATCAGCGCGTCCTTGTAACCGGCCACGCTGCGGGCCTCGGGGGTGGCGATGAACCGGGTGCCGATCCACACCCCGTCGGCGCCGAGGGCCAGCGCGGCGGCCAGGCCACGCCCGTCGAAGATGCCACCGGCGGCCACCACCGGGATCTGGGCGCCCACCGCGTCGACGATCTGGGGAACCAACGGCATGGTGGCGACCAGGCCGGTGTGGCCTCCGGCCTCGGTGCCCTGGGCCACGACGACGTCACATCCGGCGTCGAGGGCCCGCCGGGCATGGTCGACCTTGCCGCACATGTTGACCACCAGCACACCGTGGCGGTGGCAGAGGTCCACCACCTCGGCGGGAACCCCCAGACCGGCCACGAACACCGAGGCGCCGCCCTCGATGATCTGCTCGACCTGTGCGACCAGGTCGCCGGGCATGGCGGTGAGCAGGTCGACGCCGAACGGCTTGTCCGTGGCCCCTCGCACGGCGGCGATCTCTGACACCATGCGCTCGTTGCTCATGGTCGAGGCGCCGAGGCAGCCGAATCCGCCTGCTTCGGACACCGCGGTGACCAACGGCGCGTATGACACGCCGCCCATGCCGGCCAGCATCACCGGGTGCTCGACGCCGAGGATTCCGGTGAGCCTCGTCTTCATGGCGATCTCCTCCGGTGACTGCTCAGGTCGTGATCCATGACGCCGAACCATAGGCGGAGCGGGCGCCGACGCATCGTAGGGAGGCAGCGCCGGCCCGGGTGCCGGCGGGGGCGGGAGCTCACGACCGAGCGCGTGCGGGACGTCATCGCAGATAGGGACAGTGGCGGCACCCCGATTCGCAGCAGGTCGACCGGGCGACGAGGAACGCCGCGGTCAGGACGTACAGCCCGGTGTCGGGATCGACGTACCCGGCCTCCCCCGCCCTCATGGCGGCATCGTGGGCCGCCAGTATCTCGTGGCGCCGTGGGTGGTCCGGCGCCAGCCGGGAGGGATGCGGCTCGGACAGGGGGCGGTCGGGTGCTCGGCGGGAAGGCGGCGTGGACATGGCGCTGACCTGCCTTCGGGGTCCGGTCCCCTACCCGGTGGGAGCAGCCGTGGGGTGCTCCGGTGACGCGGCCTCGGGCACCGGCGTGATGGGCGGCGCCGGCACGGACGGTGTCGGCGCTGGGGGTGGTGTCGGCAGTCGGGCAGGCTCCGCCCCCCCTGCGCCCGGCGTCGCTCCGGCCCCCGCCGCGGAGCCCGGCTCGTAGCTGGGGACGAAGTCCCGCTGGCGGATGAGGGCCAGCGCGCCGATCGCTCCGACCAGGGCGGTGACCGTGGCGATCCCCATCAGATGGTTGAACGTGGTCGTGAAGCCGACCCGGTAGGCATTGATCAGGGTGTCGCGGGCGGCGGCACTGGGGATCGACGCCACCGCCTCTCGGACACCGGTCCCCGAGATGGCGGTGGTCAGCCGGGACCCACCCTCGGCCAGGATCAGCCGGCCCGCCGGCGTCGCCTGTAGCGCGTTGACGGTGTCGGGTCGGATCTGGCTGAGGAACACGGCCCCCAGCCCGGCGATGCCGGTGGCGATGCCGACCTGGCGGAACGTGTTGGCAGACCCTGATGCCATCCCGCTCCGCTCGGGCGGCACCACCGAGACGCTGGCCGAGGCCAGCACGGGGTTGACGATGCCGACGCCGATCCCGGCCACGAGGAGGCCGGGGAGCAGCACCGTCCACAGGGAGTCCGGCTGCACGTGGGTGGCCAGGTTGCACCCGAGGGCGAGGAGGAACAGGCCCAGTCCCATCAGGTAGCGGGAGTGGACCCGGACGCTGAGCTTCCCGGCCAGCGGGGCCACGGCGAACGCCAGCACGGTGAAGGGAAGCAGCCGGACGCCGGCCGCGAACGGGCTGTATCCGAGGACCTCCTGAAAGTAGAGGATCAGGTAGAGCGTCATGGCGAAGATCGAGGCCGACAGGGTGAAGGCGGCGAGTGAGACCCCCACCATGGCCGGGCGTCTGAACAGCGACAGGTCGAGCATCGGGTCCTGCTGACGCCATTCGGCGATCAGGAAGACAGCCATCAGCACGCCCGATCCGACCAGCAGCCCGATGATGAGGGAACTACCCCACCCCTTGGCATTCCCCTGGACGAGCGCGAACACCAACATGAAGAGCGAGGCCGAGAAGGAGACGACGCCGATCCAGTCGATGCGTCGGGGGGTCGGGTCCCTCGAGTCCTGCACCTTGGCCAGGGTGATGATGATGGCCGCGGTGGCGATGGGCAGGTTGAGGAAGAAGATCCAGCGCCAGCCGATACCACTGGTGATGGCCCCGCCGACCAGGGGGCCGATGGCGACCGCACCCCCGACCACCGCCCCGTAGGCGCCGAAGGCCGTTCCCCGTTCCTTGCCCGAGAACGTCTGGGCCAAGAGGGCCAGAGAGGTGGCGAACATGATGGCCCCGCCGACTCCCTGGGCCCCGCGTGACAGGTTCAGCATCAGGGGCGAGGTGGAGAGCCCACACAGCAATGACGACACGGAGAAGACTCCGAGCCCGACGGCGAAGACCTTGCGTCGGCCGAACATGTCGCCGATCACTCCGGCGGTGAGGAGGAAGGCCGCCAGGGTCAGGGCGTAGGCGTCGATCACCCATTGGAGGTCACTGAACGACGAGTGCAACGACAGCTGGATGGCCGGCAGCGCCACATTCACCACGGTGATGTCCAACAGCAGCATGAAGATACCGGCACAGACCGCTATGAGTGTCCACCACTTGCGGTCCATCGTGCTAACCCCCCCTGGTCACGGCATCGATCGTCTACCGCACCGCTCCTGCCGGTCGACGCATCTTCGCAGTCCCGTCAAGGGACCCCTTGGCGCCTTCCCCCCGGATCCCGTGGTTGCGGGGACCGACGTGTGGCTCGGTGGGCGACGGGGGAGTGCCCTCCCCGAGCCGCATGTATAGACGACCGACCACGGGGAGGCAATGGATTCGCGGTACGGCTACACGGTGCCGTAGGTGGCGCCGCGCTCGGCGGCGCGCCTTCCCGACGAGCGCAGCTCCCCGGCCACCGCGGTGAGATCGGCACGGAGCCTGCCGGTCACGGCGAGGTGGCCGGCCTGCACGGTGGCGTGCAGGCTGTCGGGAGGGGTCTGGCGATCGAAGAACCATCCGCCCCGGTCGGCGAGGGCGTCACCCAGGGCGAAGGTGTCGATCCGTCCGTCATCGGGGTCGGCCCCGAAGGCGAACACGGTGGCATCGGGGCTTCCCCGCAGGGCCAGACCGGCGGTGTCGTTTATGGCGCCCTTGATCGCCGCCGCGGCCTGGTGGGCGTCCTCCGCCAGGCGAAGGTAGCCGTCGGCCCCGAGGTGGTGGAGCACCGCCCAGCCGGCGGCGATCGGACCCGCCGGCCGGGTCCCGGCCATCGACGGCGACCCGTAGAGGCCGCCCAGCCAGTTGGTGGTGACGAAGGGCTGGAGCCCGGCCAGCCGTCGGTGGCGGTAGAGGATGACTGAGACGCCCTTGGTCGCGTAGCCGTACTTGTGGAGGTCGGCGGAGATCGACGTCACCCCGGCCACGGTGAGGTCCCACCGCTTGTCGAGATGCCCCAATCGGCTCAGGAAGGGGAGGATGAACCCTCCCAGGCACGCATCGACGTGGCAGAGGATGCCCCGCTCCGACGCCATCGCCGCGATGTCGGGCACGGGGTCGACGACCCCTTGGGGGTAGGAGGGTGCGGACGCCACCACCATGACCGTCCGGTCGTCGACCGCATCGGCCAGGGCGTCGGTGTCGGCGGAGAAGTCGTCCCGCACCGGGACGCGGCGTGACTCGACGTCGAAATAGTGGGAGGCCTTCTCGAAGGCGGCATGGGCACTGGTGGCCAGCACCATGTTGGGACGGTCGATGCCGCGCTCGGACCGACCCCAGTCCCGGGCCGTCCTGGTGGCCTGCAGCAGGGACTCGGTGCCTCCCGAGGTCAGAAAGCCCCGCACCCCCTCGCGCTCGTCGGGTGGCAGCCGGTCGGCGCCCAGCAACCCGGCGGTGATGGAGATGATGTCCTGCTGCATGCGGCCGAGGCTGGGAAAGACCGCGGTGTTGAGGGCGTTCTCCGCCGAGTACAGGGTGGCGGCCCGCTGCAGGAGATCGTGGACAGCGTCGCCGGCGGAGTAGACGAGGCTGAACACCCGGCCGCCCCGCCAGTCGCGGTCGTCGCCCCGGAGCTCGTCCATCCGGGCCAGCACCCGGTCGGCGTCGAGCCCGTGGGCCGGGAGCCGGACATCGGGGCGTCGTTCGGACATGCGGACTCAGCCTAGGGTCGGACCCGCGGTGGGGGTCGCCCGCCCCGGACTCAGGAGATGTCGCGCTGGTTCAGGATGACCGAACCGAGGGCGGCGAAGAACAACCCGTAGCCCAGCATCAACAGGGCCCCTTCCCACCAGTTGAAGAGCCCGAAGCGGGAACCCATGCCCCGGGTCAGGTTGGAGGCCGCGGCTGCAGCCCCGGTCGGCACCCACTTCTCGAGGCTGTGGAACAGGCTGACCAGGATGCCCTCGAGGATGATGAACCATCCCAGGCTCACGATGATGGCCGCCACCTGGTTGGTGAGCACGGCCCCCACCCCGACGCCGAGGATGGCAAAGAGGGCGAACACCAGGATCATCCCCGGCGCCACCGCCGGCACCTGGTGGAGCAGGTCTCCGAACGACCCGCCCTGGACGGACAGCGTGAGGCCGCCACCGAGGAGGGTGCCCACCAGCATGAGCACGGCCAAGCCGGCGCCGAGGATGGCCGAGGTGATGAGCTTGCCTCCGATGAATTGCGGCCGGTGAGGGGTGACCAACAGGGAGGTGGTCACGGTCTTGTGGCGGAACTCGGTGGTCACGCACAGGACGCCGAGCAACAGGGCCAGGATGTAGCCGGCGAAGCCCGAACCCAGCAGGTTCCGGAGCTGCTGGGTGGTGTGGGGGTAGTTGGGGAATCCGAATGTCCCATTTCCACCGCCGTTTCCACCGCCGCCACCACCACCGTCGCCATGGCCGACGAAGTACACCAGGATGAGCAGCCCGTTGATGATCAGGGCGATTCCGGCCAGGACCCACGGCACCGCCGTGGTGCGCATCTTGAGCCACTCCGAGCGGATGATGACGATCATGCCGGTCCTGGCTGCATCGGGGCAGGGCCCGGCCAACCGGCCCCGACGGGTTGTCCTACGGCCTGACGGGGGTCGGCCG
>DASZJN010000326.1:0-2801 GCA_035948045.1 Acidimicrobiales bacterium
GGTGATGTCGATCTCGGGCGCCGCGATGGGGTCGACCTCGGCGTCCACCACCGCCCGGGCGTAGAAGTCGGGCAGCGACTCGCGTAGGGCCTCGGACCGCAGTGCCCCGGCGCCACCCATGCGCGCCTCGAGGACCTTGCGCGGCACCTTGCCGGGACGGAAGCCGGGGACGCGGATCTCCTTGGCCAGAGACTTCACGACATCACCGAGAGCGGTCTCGAATTCCGGCTCGTCGATCTCGACGCTGAGTCGGACGAGGTTTCCCTCCAGAGGTTCGGCGGTGGCACGCATCACGAGCAGCACACTCTACTGGTCGCCCCCGGCACTCCCGCGCCGAGCCGCCGACCAGATCGCCCTCAAAACATGAAGTTCATCGAATTGACGACGGCGTGGCCAGGACCGCGTGCTCCGCCACGCCTACCCACCGGCGGAGTCCACCTGGCCGCCGTCACTTCCCACGCCCCAGCGCATGAGGTTGAGGGCCGACATGGTCACGGTGAGCGTGGGCGCCACGAACTCGGCCGCAGTCCTCCCCCCTCGAGCGAGTGGCGCACGGCCACCCACGGCTCATGGCGAGGCGGCCAGGTCGTTCTTCACGTGTTCGCCCAAGGGCTCGTTCCAGGTGGGAGCGGTCTCCGTCGAGCAACATCCGCTCCATGCCGATCAGGTGGGGGAACTGGTCCCGGACGCTCCAGCCGGGGCAGGCGGTGGACGGCCCCACTCCTGGGGCTCCCAGGTCGAGGCCCACCCGCCCAACGATGTCCAGATCTCGACCAGGGCGGCCGTCGCCACCGCCCCCGCTCGCTCCACCCCTGGTCTGCGGTCATTTTCGCTCCTTCGGCGTGCCTGAGCGCACCGGCCCCACGCCCGGGTGGGCCCGAGCATCCCCCCCTTGCCTCGTGCCTGACGCTAACTTGCCAATCACTCGGACCCCACGATGGGACCGACCATCCAGGGGGCTCACCGACCAGAGGAGTTGTCATGGCGAACTATGAGGGTTACTGCGTCAAATGCCGCGAGAAGCGGGAATTCGACGGGCAGGAAGTGGAGCTGGCCAACGGCCGTCGGGCCGCCCAGGGCCTGTGCCCCGTCTGCGGGACCAAGATGAACCGCATCCTGGGCAAGAAAAAGGACTGACCGCCCACGACACGCTGGGCGCGCTGACGCCCGGCGTGTCACCATCAAGGCATGCATGAACTGATCGTTCGGGGTGGGACGCTGGTCGACGGCACCGGCGCTGAACCCAGGATCGCCGACGTGGCCATCGACGGCGGGGTGATCACCGAGGTCGGGGGGGTGACCGATTCGGCCACCCGGACCATCGAAGCCGACGGACTCCTGGTCACACCCGGATGGGTGGACATCCACACCCACTACGACGGGCAGGCCACCTGGGACACCGAGCTGGCGCCATCATCGTGGCACGGCGTCACCACCCTGGTCATGGGCAACTGCGGCGTGGGCTTCGCCCCGGCCCGACCGGACCGCCACGACTGGCTCATCGGGCTCATGGAGGGCGTCGAGGACATCCCCGGGGCCGCCCTGAGCGAAGGGATCGAGTGGGAATGGGAAACCTTCCCCGAATATCTCGATGCCCTGGAACGGCGGCACTGGACGGTCGACGTCGGCACGCAGGTCCCCCACGGCGCCGTCCGCGCCTACGTGATGGGCGAGCGGGGCGCCCGCAACGAGCCGGCCAACCCGGCGGAGATCGACGGCATGCGGGCCATCGTGCTCGAGGCGATCCGGGCCGGGGCACTGGGGTTCTCCACCTCGCGCACCATCGGTCACCGGGCCATCGACGGCGAGCCGGTCCCGGGCACTTACGCCGCCGAGGACGAGCTCTTCGGCATCGGCGGCGCGCTGGCCGAGGCCGGCACCGGTGTCTTCGAGCTGGCCCCGGTGGGCTCGGCCGGCGAGCTCCTGCTCGACGCCGTCAAGGAAGTCGACTGGATGCGCCGGCTCTCGGCCAAGATCGACCGCCCGGTGACCTACGTGCTCCTCCAGGTCGACGACGAGCCGGAGCTGTGGCGGGCCCAGTTGGCCGCCTCCCTCGAAGCCTGCGAGGAGGGGGCCCGCCTCCACCCCCAGATCGCCGGGCGCCCCACCGGGATCCTGTCCGGGCATCACACCACCCTGTGCTTCCTGGCCGACATCCCGGAGTATCAGGCGCTCGTCGCCCGGGGCCTGCCGGCGCCCGAGTTCGCGGCCGCATTGGCCGATCCCGAGGTCCGCCGGCGCATCACCGAATGGCGGCCGTCGTCACCGGCCCAGGCCGAGGCGATGGAGAAGGCCTACGGCCGGACCTTCGTCCTGGGCGACCGGCCCGACTACGAACCGGGGCCCGAGAAGTCGCTGGCCGGCCTGGCCGCCTCCTCGGGTCGCACCCCGCTCGAGGTGGCCTACGACGTCATGGCCGAACACGAGGGGCAGGGCCTGCTCTACATCCCCATCCTCAACTACGCCACGGGCGACCTCGACCACGTGCGCCAGATGCTGCTGCACCCCCGCGGTGCCCTCGGGCTCTCCGACGGCGGTGCCCACACCGGGACCATCTGCGATGCCTCCATGCCGACCTTCATGCTCACCCACTGGACCCGCGACCGCCACCGGGGTCAGACGTTGCCGTTGCCCTACATCGTCAAGAAGCAGACCCACGACACGGCGCGCCTCTACGGCATGACGGACCGGGGCACGGTGGAAACCGGCGCGCTGGGCGACCTCAACCTGATCGACTACGACGCCCTCTCGCTGGGCGGCCCCTACGTGCAGGCCGACCTGCCGGCCGGTGGCCGCCGCCT
>DASZJN010000327.1:0-12605 GCA_035948045.1 Acidimicrobiales bacterium
TGAATGAAATTCATCCTTGGGCACGCATCTTTGGCACCTGTCCGATAGGGATCGGCGGCACTGCTCACTCCGGCCTTGACCTCCGGGCCGCTAGCTCTTCGACCACCAACCGGCGCCGGCAACCAGTAGGCCCTGATCGACCAAGTGCTCGCATGCCTCCGCCGCCGCAGGGATGGTGAGATCGGTGCGGATGAGAATCGTCTCGAAGGCCGTCGGGGTGTCGTCGACTGCCTCCCAGACGGCACGCTGAGGAACGTCCATCGCCGACTCGGTGGTGACCTGCGGCCCAGGCGTCCGAGCGGCTGAGCTCGTCTGGCGGTTCGGAGTTGAGCGGGAGGTGCGAGCAACCGGTGCACATGACGACTCGGGGCCGACCTCCGATTCCCGACCGGCCCGGGCCAACGAGATCGCCACCAGTACGTCGGTGGCATCACGGACTGGGACGCACCCGTCCACCAACAACGCGTTCGTGCCCTCCGATGCCCGGCTGTGGACCGATCCGGGGACGACACATACCGGAATGGATCGGCGCGCCGCCGCCTCGGCGGTGTAGAGGGAGCCTCCGCCATAGTGGCTCTCGACGACCACCACCACATCGGAGAGCGCTGCGATGATTCGGTTTCGAGCGGGGAACACGCCCGGGCGGGGTTGCCTGCCCAGGGGCGATTCGGAGAAGATCACCCCACGGTCCGCTACTTCGGACCACAGCTCCCCGTTCGAAGAGGGATAGACGACGTCCAGTCCTGTGCCGACCACCGCCACGGGGGGCGCTCCTACATCGGCCGCTCCCCTGACCACCCCGGCGTGTGCCGCCCCATCGATCCCACGGGCCAGCCCGGACACCACGACTACGCCGGCTCCGGCCAGCTCGCTGGCCAAATCGGACGCCACTTGGCGCCCGTAGTGTGTAGCCGAACGGGTACCCACAATGGCCACCCGAGGCCTGCCCTCGGGTGCCGTCGGATCACCCAACGCGAACAACACCGCGGGGGCGCCGGGGTCGCCCACGAGCGCGGAGGGATAGTCGGCCGCATCAGGCAGCAGCACCCGCACCCCCTTACGGGTGTAGCGCTCCCCCGCCGCCGGCACATCGGTCCTGCGCGCGTCGGGGGCGAATCTGCGGCGCGGATCGGCGGGATGCGTACCGGCCCGAACGGCGCCCCAGGCCATCTCCGGTTTGAATCCGTCCAACAGCTTGGAGAGGCGCACCGGGGTCATCCCTGGCAGGCCGGCCAGCGCGGCCGCATGCGCCTCGACACTACACAGAGCCTTCATCGGGACTCCGTTCCAAGCAACAGATCGCGCCGACAACGAAGGAGGAGAGCCTCCCGAACATGGGCCTCTTCGATCACGCCCTCGACACTGTCCAGGTCCGCCACGGTGCGAGCCAACCGATGGACCCGGTGGAAACCTCGAGCGCTGAGTGCTCCAGAACGGACGTGCTTCTCGACGACCTGCGCCGCACCTCGGGTCATCGGGACCACTTCGTCAAGCGTCGATGCCCGCAGGTCGGCATTGACCGACACACCGCGGCTGAATGCCCTTTGGCGGGCCCGGGCCACGCGCGCTGCTACGGCCGATGTCCTCTCTGCTGGTCCACCTCCGATCAACTCGTCGACCGGAGGTCGGTCGACCCGTATGGCGATGTCGAACCGATCAAAGAGGGGGGCCGACAGGCGACGGGAATAGCGCTCGCGTGCCGACTGGCTACAACGGCACGCTCCGGGAGCGCCGCCCTCGCCGCAGGGGCAGGGATTCATGGCCCCCACCAGAAGGAATCGAGCCGGAAAGGTTGTCGAACCGCGGGCCCGGCTCACCCTCACCTGGCCCTCTTCGAGCGGCTGGCGGAGAGCGTCGAGAACGACCGCCGAGAACTCTCCCATCTCATCGAGGAACAGGACTCCGCCGTGGGCAAGGCTGATCTCTCCCGGGCGCATCGAGCTGCTGCCCCCTCCGATCATGGCCACCGGAGATGCACCGTGGTGCGGAGCCCGGATCGGTGGCCGGTCGATCAGACCGCACGGGGATAGCGGGAGACCCGCCGCTGAGTGGACCCTGGCCACCTCCAACGCCCGGGGCCGGGGAAGGTCGGGAAGCAGCCCCGGGAACCGATTGGCCAACATGGTCTTGCCCGAACCCGGCGGGCCCACCATCAAGAGGTGATGCCCTCCGGCCGCCGCGACCTCGAGTGCCCGACGTGCCAGCCGCTGCCCTCGGACGTCTGACAGATCCATCCCCGAGGGTGCCGTCGTCGAACGCGGTGACGGCCCGGAGGGTGGGGCCGAGGCGGCCGACCGATTCCAGGGTCGATGGCCGGCCAGCTGCTCGACCACCGCGCCGAGAGAGCCCGACATTCGGATCTCCCCCTCCTGGGCCAGCACCGCCTCGTGACCACTGGCGGCAGGAACCACCAGTCGATACCGACCCAGGGCCTCGGCTAGGACAAGCGTCCCCGGCACCCCCCTCAGCGATCCATCCAGGCCCAGTTCTCCGACAAACGCGGTGTTCTCGACCGTGCGCGCATCCAACGCTCCGGAGGCCACCAACACACCGATGGCGATGGGCAGGTCGAGCCCGGCGCCGCCCTTTCGCACACCGGACGGGGCCAGGTTGACGGTGACCCTCCGCAGCGGCCAGGGCAGGCCGCTCGACAGCAGTGCGGCCCGGACCCTGTCCCGAGATTCCCGCACCGCGGCATCGGGCAACCCGACCACGGTGAACCCAGGGAGGCCATTGGATACATGGACCTCCACGAAGACCGGCTTCCCGTCGACCCCGATGAGGACGGCAGAAGGAATGGAGGCGATCATGACGCCCTCCGATCAGCTCGGTCCGGTGGCAGGGCAGAGCTACCCCGGCACAACCGGACACCAGATGGGAGGGCTGCCGATTACCCGGTGCGGGCGGCCGCTCGAAGGCACCGCTACCCACCCTACGGAGACGGTGTCACACAGGTTGCGGTCGTGCCAGAGGGTCGGTCGAGACAGGGCTGCCGGAGCGGGCAAGTTCCCACGGCGGGACCGGACGGCGGGGCCGTGTGGCGGGGCCGGGAGGGCGTGCTCGGCCTTCAGCGCCCCTTGAACTGTGGTTGCCGCTTCTCGTTGAAGGCGGCGATCGCCTCCATGGTGTCCGCCGTGCCGAAATTGACGGCCTGCGAGCGTGTCTCCTCCTCGAGAGCCTGGTCCATGGACAGTCCGAGGGAGTTGTTGAGCATCGTCTTGGTCAGGGAGAGGGCCAGCGGGGGGCCCGCAGCCAGACGTCGGGCCCACTCGTCCACGAACCCGTCGAGCTGGTCGTCGGAGGACCACCCGGTTGACCACGCCGAACTCGGCGGCCTCTTGTGCGTTGATGTCGGCGAAGAAGGTGAGCGCTTTGGCCCGGTGCAGGCCGATCAAGCGCGGGAGCAGCCAGGACGCACCGAAGTCCACGGACAGGCCGCGTTTGGAGAAGGTCTGCGAGAACCGGGCCGACTCGGAAGCCACCACGAGATGGGCAATGCCGGCCGGCGGAGGCATCGGGACGCGGACCATGCCGGACCGGACACGGGCCATCGGAGCGATCTCTCAGTCCCTCAGTCCCTCAGTCCTCAGAATGCATCCTCGATGACCTCGACACGACCGGCGGTGATGGAGACCACATCGAAGCGAACCTCGACCCGGGAGCGTCCTGATGCCGGTGTCAGCTCCGACAGCCACCGCGCCGCCAATCGCCTGATCCGGCGTTGCTTCGCCCCCAGGACGGACTCGGCCCCCGTCCCGAAGCGATCGCTCGACCGGGTCTTGACCTCGCAGAAGGCGACCGTCTTCCCACGGCGCACGATCAGGTCCACTTCGCCCTCGCGGCGACGCCAGTTCCGGTCCAGGACCTCATACCCGTTGTCCTCATACCATTGGGCGGCGAGGGCCTCCCCATCGGCACCGAGCGCCCTGCGTCGATCAGGCCCCGCTCCGTCAGGTCCGGCGCTCTCAGGTCCGGCAGGGACAGGTTCAGCACCGGCAGGTGCGCCACCAGGAGTGTTTGCCGTGCCGATCGTGCGACGTGGGCGCCCAGATGCGCCCGCGCTCACAGATCCTTCTCGGGTAGCCGTTCGATGTTCACGTCGCGAAAGGTGAGAATGCGGACCGAGGGCACGAATCGGGCCGGACGGTACATGTCCCAGACCCAGGCGTCGTTGAGATTGACCTCCACACAAGCCGGCGAGGAGTCGGATCGGACCGCCACTTCCACACTGTTGGCCAGGTAGAAGCGCCGCTCCGTCTCCACCACGTAGGCAAAGAGAGGGAGCACCGCCCGATACTCCTGCACCAGGGCCAGCTCGATCTCGGACTCGTACCGCTCGAGGTCCTCTTCGCTCATCTCGGCACTTTGCTCACGTTGGCACTTCGCTCATCGCACCGGTCGCTCATCGCGGCGGTCCTTCCATCGCGGCGGTCCGTCCATCACACCGGTCCACTCACGGACGCTCCACTCATGGCGTCACCACGACCGATGGTGCTTCGCCCCGGCGACACTCCGATGCCACGCGCCGCACTCCCGACCATACCGGCCAGATCGCCGTTCCGAACCGGCAGGCGAGCCCCACCGGGTCAGGAGCGGGCAGACCGCCGCTCCTTGATCTTCGCAGCCTTGCCGTGGCGGTCCCTCAGGTAGTAGAGCTTCGCCCGGCGCACGTCTCCCAACGCCACCACTTCGGTCATTGCGATCACCGGGGAGTGCACGGGAAAGGTGCGCTCGACCCCCACCCCGAAGCTCACCTTGCGGACCGTGAAGGTCTCCCGGATTCCGGTGCCCTGGCGCTTGACCACGGCACCCTGGAACACCTGGACTCGCTGCCGGGTCCCTTCGACCACCCGCACGTGCACCTTGACGGTGTCACCGGGGCGGAACTCGGGGATGTCCTCCCGAAGGCTGTCTCGGTCGATGATGTCGGTCGGGTTCATGGGGCGCGTCTTTCCAGGTGTGGTTCGAACTCTCCCTCGCCGTCGACCGAGCCGTCAGCTCTCACCAGGGAGTCCTTGCTCACCAGGAAGATCTGCTCGATCCGGTCTTCGATGCGGAACGCCGGCCAACCGACGTCAACGAGGCTCACCAATGGTAGCCGTGATCGCGCAGCAGGTGCGCCTCACCGTGCTCAACCAGCAGCTGTACCTCCTCGTCGGACAGCCCGCCGCGGGCGGCGACGAGGTCGGGGCGTCGGACCAGCGTGCGGATCAGGGCTTGGGCCTGGCGCCACCGATCCACCCGGCCGTGATCGCCGGACCGGAGCACCTCGGGGACCTCCCAACCCCGGTAGTCGGCCGGGCGGGTGAACTGGGGGTATTCGAGCAGGCCGGCCGAGAAGGTCTCGTCGGCGGCGGACCGGTCGTTTCCCAGCACCCCCGGGAGGAGGCGGACCACCGCCTCGACCACCACCAGAGCAGCCAGCTCGCCGCCGGCCAGCACGAAGTCCCCCACGGAGAGCTCCCCATCGACCAGGTGGTCGGCCACACGCTGATCCACTCCCTCGTAACGGCCGCACAGCAGCGAGAAGCCGGCCGTGGCGGCGAGCTCCCAGGCCACGGCCTGATCGAAGTGGCGACCGGAGGGGGACAGCAGCATCAGCGGCCTCGGGAGGCCGTCGGCCGTTCCCTCCACCTCCTCGACGGCCCCGAAGATCGGCCCGGGTGCCAGGACCATCCCGGCCCCGCCCCCGAATGGCGCGTCGTCCACGGAACGATGCGGGTCATCTGCGGCGTCGCGAAGGTCGTGGGTACGGAGGTCGAGGGTGCCCTGCACCCTGGCCCGCCCGAGGATCGAGGCATCGGCGTAGTGGTCGATCACCTCGGGGAACAGGGTGAAGACGTCGATCCGCATGGAGCCCATGGACGACTGGTGTCAGGCCAGGTCGAGGAGGCCGTCGGGGATATCCACGGTGACCCGGACCCCCGGCTCGGTCCCCACCACGAACCGCAGGGGGATCAGCGCACCACCGTCCAGGACCAAGAGGTCGCTGGCCGGATTGGCCTCGACCTCCTCCACGGTGCCAAGGATCCGTCCGGTGCGGTCCTCGACCTGTGACCCGATCAGTTCGTGGACCCAAAGCGCGTCGCCGTCCACCAGCGCAGGGGCGAAGAGCTCTGTGTCACGCAACCCCTCGGCCTGGTCGATGCCCGAGACCCCTTCGAAGCAGACGATGAACCGCCCCCGGTGCGACGACGAGCGAACGACCCGGAATTGACGGCCGTGCGAGGCATGGAGCACCGAGCCCGGCGCCACCCTCTCGGGGCGGTTGGTGGTCAACCGGACGATGACGTCCCCTTTCAGCCCGTGAGGCTTCACGATGGAACCCACCTGGAGGAGTGTCGTGTCGTGAGCCGCCGTCTCCCGATGGCCGCCCCGATCCGAGGATACGTCCCGATCCGAGGAGACGTCCCGATGGGGGGAGGTCGGCGCTGTCGCTCGGACATGGGGCCGATCGCCGCGGTCACCGCCGTCGGGCTGAGCGGGGTCGGGCGCCAAATCGGCGAGCTCAGTCGTCGTCGATGTCGACGCTGGTCTTGACGCCGTCACGGGCGCCGGCCGCCGCCACCACCGTACGGATGGCTTGGGCGACCCGACCCCGGCGGCCGATCACCCGGCCCATGTCGTCCGGAGCCACGTGAATACGGAAACGGACCGAATCGCCCCGCTCCTCGGTGTTGATGACGACCGATTCGGGATCGGAGGTGATGGAGCTGACCAGGTAGGTGACCACCGCCAACGGGGTCCCACCCGAGACCCGGTTGCCGGCATCGTCGTCCTCGTGCCCGTCGTCGTCATCGATGGTGTTGACGTCATCGGCGGAATCAAGCGCCAGGTCGTCGCTCACTTCGCCGCCTTGGCCGTCGCGAATTCGTCGAGGGCTCCCGACTTCTTCAACAGTTTCTCGACCCGCTCGGTCGGCGTCGCTCCCTGCGAGAGCCACTTCACGGCCTTGGCGTTGTCGATCTGGACGACGGCGTCGGGCTCGGCCAACGACTTGCCGCGGGGGGCGTAGGTGCCCACGATCTCGATGAACCGCCCATTTCTCGGCGAGCGGCTGTCCGCCGCCACGAGCCGGTACGTCGGCTGCTTCTTCTTCCCGATCCGCACGAGGCGGAGCTTTACTGCCACGGTGAACTCCTCTGCATTGTGTCGATAGCGCCCAACAGTCTCCCATCAAAGCTGAGGTCGACGTGCAATCGGGCTCACGGATGCGTCTCCGGCCGGTGAGATCCCGGCCCCAGGTCACTCGGCCCAGGGCCGAGACCCTCGGCCCGAGCCGGGCCCGGCTTCGGCCGTCGGCGACCAGTCGGGCCGGGTCAGCGGGACTTCGGTGTGACCCGGCCCCCGCCTTTGCCTTTCTTTCCGCCCTTGCCCTTTCCCTTCGACGAGCGCCGGCCACCGCCCATTCCGGCCCCTGGGGAGGCCGTCGGCCCTGCCCCGAGAGCACCAGCTCCCGCCCCCGTTCCGGCGAATGCCGGGAGCTCTCCACCCCCGGCTCCCGTCTCGGACAGCTCGGCCATCTCCGCTATGGCTTGAGGTGACATCTTCGGGCCTCGCCCGAACATGCCTCCCAGGGCCCCGGACATGCCGCCCTTGCCCATGCCCTTCATCATCTTCTGCATCTCCTTGAACTGCTTCAGCAGCGCATTGACATCGGAGGTGGCGGTACCGCTCCCATTGGCGATCCGGACCCGGCGGGCGCCGTCGATGACGGCCGGATTCACCCGCTCGCCCGGCGTCATCGAGCGGATGATGGCCTCGACCTGGCCGATCTGGCGATCGTCGATGGCGGAGGAGGCCTGTTTCACGTCCTTCGGGACGCCCGGGAGCAAGGACAGCATCCCCGACATCGACCCCATCTTCTTCACCTGCTGGAGTTGTTCGAGGAAGTCCTCGAGGGTGAAGCGGCCCTCGATGATGGCGGCTGCGCCTTTGGTGGCGACGTCCCGGTCCATGGTGCGCTCGGCCTGCTCGATGAGGCTGAGCACGTCGCCCATCCCGAGGATGCGGTCGGCCATCCGGTCGGGGTGGAACTGATCGAAGTCGTCCAGCTTCTCCCCGGTGGAGGCGAAGGCGATCGGCCTGCCCACCACTTCCTTGACCGACAGAGCCGCCCCACCGCGGGCGTCGCCGTCCAGCTTGGTGAGAATGACGCCGTCGAGGGACAGGGCCTCGTGGAACGCCGCTGCGGTGGCCACCGCGTCCTGGCCGGTCATGGCATCGATGACAAGAAACGTGTAGTGAGGGTTGACCGCTCCGGCGATGTGGCGGATCTCGTCCATCAGCGCTTCGTCGATGGCCAATCGGCCGGCGGTGTCGACGATGAGGACGTCCCGACCGAGGCGCTTGGCCTCTTCGAGACCGGCGGTGGCGACGGCCACCGGATCGCTGGGCTCGCTGAACACGGTGATGCCCGCCTGCTGACCGAGCACCCGGAGCTGGTCGACGGCCGCGGGACGCTGAAGGTCGGCCCCGACCAGCAGCGGGTTACGGCCCTGCTGTTTGAACCATCGGGCCAGCTTGGCCGAGGCCGTGGTCTTTCCGGAGCCCTGCAGGCCGGCCAGCAGGATGACGGTCGGGGGCCGCCCGGCGTAGGAGATCTTCAGGGTTTCGCCGCCGAGGATGGCCACGAGCTCGTCGTTGACGATCTTGATGACCTGTTGGCCCGGGCTCAGATTCTGCGACAGCTCCAGGCCGATGCACCGTTCCCGCACGGCCTGGGTGAAATTCCTGACCACCCCGATCTCGACGTCCGCCTCGAGCAAGGCGGTGCGGATCTCGCGCAGGACCTCGTCGATGTCGGCTTCGGTGAGCCGTCCGCGGCTGCGGAGACGGGTGAGGATCCCCTCGAATCGGTCGGTCAGGCTCTCGAACATGGGGTCCTCAGGCTACAGGACCGGGGCCGCGACCGTGCTGCGGATCCGGGCACCGGAACGACGACGCGAGCGGTTCAGAAGAGCGCGTCCACGAACGCATCCGGATCGAAGTCGACCAGGTCCTCGACACCCTCGCCCAGGCCCACCAGCTTCACCGGCAGGCCCAGCTCCCGTTGGATGGCCACCACGATCCCGCCCTTGGCCGTCCCGTCGAGCTTGGTCAGCACGACCCCGGACACGTCCACTGCATCGAGGAACACCTTCGCCTGGGCCAGCCCGTTCTGACCGGTGGTGGCGTCGAGCACCAGAAGCACCTCCACCACCCGACCCGGGGGCCGATCGGCCACCCGCCGGATCTTCTTGAGCTCCTCGATCAGGTTGATCTTGTTGTGGAGTCGGCCCGCGGTGTCGGCCAGCACCACGGCGTGCCCCTTGGTCGCAGCCCGCTGCACGGCGTCGAAGACCACTGAGCTCGGGTCCCCACCCTCAGATCCGCGCACGATATCGGCGTCGGCCCGCGATGCCCACAGCGAGAGCTGTTCGCCCGCCGCCGCCCGAAAGGTGTCGCCTGCGGCCAGGAGCACCTTCGTGCCGGCGGCCGACATCCGGTTGGCGACCTTGCCCACCGTCGTGGTCTTGCCGACCCCGTTCACCCCCACGAAGAGCCACACCGCGACCGGCCGTGCGTCGTCGTCGGCGTCGTTGTCGTCGCCGGCCGCCAGGGAGCCCGGCATGGCCAGGGCCGCATCCGCGGTCGAGAGCATCGACACGAGATCGGACTTGAGGGCGTCAACCAGTGCCTCCGGCCCTACGATCTCATTGCTCTTGACTCGGCCGCGCAACTCATTGAGCAGCGCATCGGTGGCACCCACACCGACATCGGCCCGGATCAACGCTTCCTCGAGGTCGTCCCAGGTCGTGGAATCGATCTTCCCCTTGGAGCGCACCGATCCGAGGTAGCCGGCCAAGAGGCCCCGGGCCTTGCCCAGGCGGCCCCGATAGGTGGCCGGCTCGAGGGTCGCGGCCTCCTCGACGGGCTCAGCCCGTTCGGCCGCCTCGACCGACGCGGGCGGAGCCGTGGTCTCGGCATCCGGTGTCGCGGTCCGAGTGGCCTCGGCGCTCCGCTCCAGCTCGACGTCCGTGGGAGCATCGCTGACCACCTCACCCGGCGGGACCGGGCCCTTGACACCCCTCCCACGCAGTCGCAGGCCCACTCCGGCGCCGACCCCCACGATCAACACCGGGATGGCAATGGCCAGGCCTACGAGGACATCCGACGACGCCGAAATCGCCGCCGACGCCACCGCCGACGACACGATCATGGGTCGGCGCCACCCACCGGCTCGACCTCGGCGGGCCGCAAATCCGGGAGGGGCTGCTCCCTCCGCTCCGTCGCCTGGGGCACCGGCTGAGGGGGCACGGCGTCGAACGAGCGGGGGATCGGCGACTGGGGCTCCAGCTCCAACTCGGGATCGGACCGGGCTCCCGAATCGAACGGCCCCGCTCCGCTCGGGTGATGACGGGGAACCTTCTGACTGATGACCTTGGACGATCCTCCGGGGGCCATGGTCACCCCGTACAGCGCGTCGGCGGCCTCCATGGTTCGCTTCTGGTGGCTCACGATGATCAGCTGCGCCTCGCCCCTGAACTCGTGGACCAGGCCGAGGAAGCGTTGGAGGTTCACGTCGTCGAGTGCGGCCTCCACCTCGTCCATGAGGTAGAAGGGCGAGGGCCGACTGCGGAAGACGGCAAAGAGGTAGGCCAGCGCCACGAGCGACCGCTCGCCACCCGACAACAGCGAGAGCCGCCGGACATTGCGGCCGGCGGGGCGTACCTCGACCTCGACACCGGTATCGAGCAGGTTCTCGGGATCGGTCAGCGAGAGCCGCCCGGTGCCGCCGGGGAACAGCGTGGTCACCAGGGAGGAGAAGTGCTCGTTGACGTCGGCGAAGGCCACGTCGAAGACATGCATGATCTCTTCGTCGAGGGTGCGGATCACGTGGTGCAGCTCACGCCGGGCAGTGCGGACGTCGTCCACCTGGGACTCGAGGAACTGGTGGCGCTCGTTGAGCTCCGAGAGCTCTTCGAGGGCCAGGGGGTTGACCGGGCCCAGCGCCGCCAGCTCGGCTTCCAGCTGGCCTATCCGGGTGGCGGGGTCGGAGCCCTCGGGAAGCTCCGGCGGTGGCGCGGCCAGGGCCACGTCCGGGCCGCAGGCCAGCTCCCGCCGCAAAGCCTCGACCACCGATTCGCGCCGGATGGTCGCCTCGACCAGGTCCAGCTCGATCTTCTGGAGCCGACCTCGGGCCGCGGCCAGCTCGTGCTCGCTGGCCGATCGCTGGCGGCGCAGCTCCTCCAGCCGGGCACCGCCGGCGCGCACCGCCTCGAGCTGCAGGCGGTGGCGCTCGCGCAGTTCCGCCAGGGCCGCATCCAGACGGGACTGAGCCGAGGCGACCACGGCCAGGAGCCGCTCCACGGCGGTGGCGTCGGCCTCCAATCGCTTCCGGCGCTCGGCCGCTTGCCGACGTTCGTCGGCATGCCCCGTCAGCCTGCGCTCGACCTCCTGTAACCGCTCGCTCAGGACGCGTCGTCGCTCGACCAGGCTGGCCGAGCGCACGTCCCACTCGCTCCGGCGCAGTGCGGCCTCGGCTATGCGCTCATCGATCCGACGCCGATCCTCCCGGGCTGCGCCCGCACGCTCCCCGGCCTCGGCCATGACCGCCTCCAACCGGGGGAGCTCCTCGCGCAACTCCACCGCCCGCCCCGTGTCCCGAGCGATCCGATCGTCGAGCTCGGCGTACTGGCGGCGGATCTCCTCGAGGTCGGCCACCAGCGCGTCCAGGTCGGTGATGACCCGCTGGCGAGCGGCACGGAGGGTCTGGTGGGCCGCCTCGTTCCGGTCGTCAGACCGGACCGCCTCCGCCGCCGCCATTCTGGCCGCCTCCACCGCACTGCGGGCCTGCGAGCGTTCGTCGGCCGCCTCCGAGGCAGCGACCGCGGCCACTTCGGCCCGTGCCCTGGCCTCTTCGACCACTGCAGCCGTGACCACCCCGCCCGCCGCCCGCACCCTCCAGCCGGTGGACGAGAACCTGTCCCCGTCCCGGGTGACCACCACCAGATCAGGGCGGGCCAGGGCCAGGTCGATGGCGTCCGACCACCCTCCCCCTGCGCAGCACGACCCGGCCAGCAGCGTGTCCAGCACCGCCTCCAGGCCCGGCAGGTTCCGACCCTTGAGGTGCGGCCGGACGTGGCGGCGGATGGACTCGGTCCCCGCCGGTGCCTCGGCCGTGCCCCCCGCCGGCAACGGTCCCCCCACGGACGCCTCGGTGAGAGCCAGTACGGCGCCCGTGGCCCCGCCTTGGCGCAACCGGGACAGGGCGGCCTTGGCCGGCACGCTGCCCGACACCACCACCGCCGCCACCGAGGCACCGGCGGCGGCCTCGAACGCCTCCTCCCAGCCGGCATCGACCTCCACTACGTCGAGGAGCGTCCCGACCACCCCGTCGATACCGGCCAACCGTTCGGCACCCGCGGCACCACGGGCTTCGTCCAGGGCCCGCTCGAGCGCGTCGGCCCGGGCGGTCGAGCGGTGGAGCTCCTGCTCGGCCTGGCGGAGGGCCTCCTCGGCCACCTCCAACTGCCGGGCGGCGCGACCGTGGGCGGCTTCGGTCTCGGCCACCGTGGTCTGCATCTGATGGCGGGCCTGCTCGGTCTCGGCCAGGCGCTCGC
>DASZJN010000328.1:0-5920 GCA_035948045.1 Acidimicrobiales bacterium
CCTTCCCTCGCCTATTCGTGATCCAGAAGTTCGTGATCAGCTTCGGTGCGATCGCCCCGGGCAGTACCGGTGCAACAACGCCTGCCGGCGCGAGCTCGTCGGCTGCACCCGGAGCCCCTCCCCTGTGGACAGGCGGAACACCGACGGCGCCTTCGGCGGCGCCCTACAATTTGGCTATCACCGGATCGATCTACTACACCTCGACACCCAGTGCCCTGGCTGCATGCACCAAGGCCATCGAGGTCTCCAAATAGCCCGAGCCCCATCGAGTTGCGGTTGGCGGAAGCTCAGATCCCGCTGATCTGCATGTCGCCCACGGCGAGGGTCTGACCGGCGGCGATCCCGGGCAGCCACTCGACGTCGGATCCCACCGCCACCAATGACAGCAGGATCCGCTGCAAGGTCGACGCCACGGTGATCTCCCGTACCGGCTCGGCCAGCTTGCCGTCACGGATCATGAGACCCTCGGCGCCCACCGAGAAGTCCCCGCTGATGGGGTTCACCCCCGAGTGGACCCCGGTCATCGACTGGACGAACAGGCCCTCGCCGACGGCGGCCAGCACGCCGTCCTCGTCGTAGCCCTCGGGCCCCGGGGCCAGGGTCAGGGCCCGGCACCCCGGACCGGGGGTACCGGAGAAGCCCCCCCGGACGGCGGAGCCGGTGGACGACACCCCGGCACGCGATGCGGACACCGTGTCGTACAGGAATCCCTGGAGCACCCCGGCGTCGATGAGCACGTTGCGTCGGCAGGCCAGCCCTTCTGCGTCATAGGCCGCCGCCCCGTAGGCCCGGGGATCGGTGGGGTCGTCCACCAGGGTGAGACCAGGGTCACCCACCAGCTCCCCGATCCGGCCGGCGAAGAACGAGCGCCCCTTGGCCACCGCCTCGCCCGACAGTGCCGAGGACACCACCGACAGCAGCGTGGTGGCGATCCGCCGATCGAAGACCACCGTCGATCGTCCGGAAGGCCCCTTCGTCGCCCCGAGCAGGCGCACCGCCCGCTGCACGGCATCAGCGGTGGCCTTGTCGGGATCGAGGCCATGGAACCCGCGTCCCACGCTGAATCCACCGCCGGTCTGGCTGGCGTCGCCGTCGCCGGCGATGACCCCCACCGAGAGGTAGCCCGACGTCTTGCGACTGGACGCCCGGATGCCGGTGGTCGAGACCAGGGCGACCTCCACGGAGCCGTCGCCGTAGTCGGCCGAGCTCACCTGGCGGATGCGGGGGTCCGCCCCCCGGGCCTGCGCCTCGAGGGCCAGCGCCAGGTCCACCTTTGCGGTCGTCGAGACCGAGGCCAACCCCTCGTCCCACAGGTCGATCGGGACGGCGGCCACGCCGTCAGGCGACGCCAGCTGCACGTGCTCGTCCGGGGTGGCGAAGGTGGCGTTGTCCCGGGCCTCGGCCAGGGTCTCGGCCAGCACCGATTCGTCGAGCGACCCGGCCCAGGCGAAGCCGAGCCGGTGGTCCGCCACCACCCGCACGCCGATGCCCGCCGAGGTGGCGGAGGTCAGCGACTCCACCTCGCCGGCGTAGGCCCGGACTTCCGTCTCGTCGCCGCGGGCCACGTACACCTCGACGTCCTCGCCGGTCCCCGCCCAGCCGGCCACCCGGTCGGCGATGGCCAAGAGCTCGTCGGCATCCGGCGGTGGAGCACCGTCCCGCCGCGGCTCACCGGTGATCCGGGCGGTGTCGGTGGCGGTGCTCACTCGGCCGTTCCCCCGATGGTCACGCCGGTCAGGCGCAACGTGGCCTGGCCGCAGCCCACGGGAACGCTTTGGCCGTCCTTACCGCACGTGCCCGGAGTCATGGCGAAGTCGGTGGCCACGGCGTCGATCCGCTTGAGGATCTCGGGGCCGTTGCCGATGAGGTTGGCGTCCCGCAGGGGCTCGGTGAGCTTGCCCCCCTCGATGAGATAGGCCTCGGTCGTCCCGAACACGAAGTCGCCGGTGGTGGTGTTGACCTGACCACCGCCGAGCTTGGCGACGTAGACCCCGCTCGGAGTCTGGGCCACGATCTCGTCGGCATCCTCCTGGCCGGGGAGGAGGAACGTGTTGGTCATCCTCACCATGGGCAGGTGCTGATAGGTCTGGCGGCGCCCGTTGCCCGACGACACCCTTCCTTCCTTGCGGGCCCGCAGGTAGTCCCACAGATAGTCGGTGAGGATGCCCTTGTCGATCAGCACGTTGCGCTGGGCCGGCCGTCCTTCGTCGTCGAATGCGAACGTGCCCCACTCCGAGCCCACGGTGCCGTCGTCGACCAGGGTGACCAACGGGCTGGCCACCTGTTGGCCGACCATCCCGGTGTAGACCGAGGCGTCCTTGACGATGTGGTCCGCCTCGAGGCCGTGGCCGCAGGCCTCATGGAACAGGATCCCCCCGCTCCCTCCGGCCAGCACCACCGGGAGCTCACCCGAGGGGGCCGGTCGGGCCGACAACTTGGAGAGGGCTCGGTTGGCGGCCAGCTGGGCCAGCTCCTCCACCGAGATCTCGTCGAAGAGCTCGAAACCGAGGGTCCGAGCCGCCGATTCGAACCCGGTCTGGAGCCCGGTGTCCCCGGTGGCCACGCAGGAGACGCTGAAGCGGGTGCGAGCCTGCTCGTCACGAGCCAGCAGCCCCTCCGAGTTGGCGATCAGGACCTGGCGGCGAGAGGTGCCGCAGCCGGCCTGGACCTGGGAGATGGAGTCACCCGAGGCCCGGGCGGCATCGTCGGCCCGGGTCAGGAGCTCGAGCGTGTCGGCCTTCGACCCCGGTGAGCGGGTGACAGGCCGGTCCCCGCCGGCTCCGGCATCCCCGTCCGCGCCGAGCGGGCCCACAGCCAGGGAGGTGGTCCTCCCGCCTCCGCTCCGGGCCACGGCGGAAGCGGCCTCCGCCGCCCGCAGCAGTCCCGTCTCACTCAGGTCGGCCGTGTGGGCAAAACCGGTGGTCTCCCCGGACACCACCCGGATGCCGGCCCCCCGCTCCCGTCCGGAGGACAGCTCCTCGACCCGTCCGTCATCGAGCATGGCCGACGACGTCGACCGGTCCTCGGCGAACACCTCGGCGAACTCCCCTCCATGCCGAAGCGCCTCGGACAGTACCCGTTCGAGCACGGGGGAATCGATCACCGCAGCCTCCTCGCTACACCGCTCGGCGCTCGGTGGCCGACGCCTGTTGGGTCACCTATCGTACCGGCGTGGCGCCTCACACCGGTCTGTCGGCCCGAATCGAACTGCAGGTGACCGAGGCTGACACCGCGGAGGCCTTTCGCACCGGTTCCGTCCCGGTGCTGGCCACCCCCCGGCTCATTGCGCTGTGCGAAGAGGCCAGCTGCGCGGCCATCGCTGAGTCGCTCCCTGGGAATTGCACCTCGGTGGCCAAACGCGTGCAGTTCGACCATTTGGTGCCCGTGGGGGTCGGAGGAACGGTGTGGGCCGAGGCCACCCTGGACCGCATCGAGGGCCGCCGCCTCGTCTTCACCCTCTCGGTCTCGGAGAGCGCCGGCCTGGTGGCGGCGGGCAAGCTGATCCGGGTCGTCGTGGACCGGACGGCCTTCCTGTCGAACGTCCGCTGACCTCGACGTCCGCTCGAAGCCCGAAGCGCAGGCGGAAGCCCGAAGCCGAAGGGCCACCCCTGGGTGCGGCTGCGCTCAGAGGTTCTTGCCGATCATGCCGCCCAGCACCCCGCCGATCCCGGCGTCGGCGACCGGGTGGTTGTCACCCTGTGGCAGGTAGGGGGCGATGGCTTGGGCCAGTACCGGCACCGGCATGCTCTGCAGCCAGACCGTCCCGGGGCCGGTCAGCGACACCAGGTGGTAGCCGTCGCCCCCGAAGGCGATGTTCTTGATGCCCGACAGCCGGGTGATGGTGAAGCTCACGCAGTCCTCGAACAGGCCGACGTGCCCCGGGTGGACCAGCATGCTCTGCCCCGGGGCCAGCTCGTAGGTGGTGATCTCACCGGACAGTTCGATCCAGGCCTGACCCTGGCCTTCGAGGCGCTGGAGGATGAACCCGTCACCGCCGTAGAAGGCCCCACGCATCGTCTGCTGCATGCCGACGGTGGGCACCACGCCGTCGGTGCCGCACACCCAGCCGTGCCGATGGACCAGGTAGCCCCGTCCATTCTCGATGGTCACCGGGAAGATCCGGCCCGGAAGCTTGGCACCGAACGCCACCATGCCCTGGCCGCCCTGCGCCTCGTACTTGGTGAGGAAGATCCCGCCGCCCCCGATGGCCCGCTTGAGCCCGCTCATCAGGCCCTTCTGGCCCCCGGTGGCGGTGGTCTGCGACAGCTGCACGTTCGGCGACATCCACGACAACTCGCCGTGGCTGGAGATGATCGACTCACCTGACTCGAGGATCATTTCCAGGAGCGGCATCGTGGTGCCCTTGACTTCGGCTTGCATGGTCTCTCCTTCGTGGCCGGGAGCCTGGCGCCCGGCTCCAGTTGATACCGCTATCTTGCTCGGATCGGACCCGGGGAACGAGGATGCCGGGGCTGGGCATGTGCTGGAGCATTCGCTGGAGGATGTGCTGGAGCATTCGCTGGACGGGGCACCTCCGCAGGCCTCGCGAGGGCAAGGCCGGGGCCGATCCGCGGTCCTGACACGGGCCGCAGGGAGCGCCTGGCGGATCGGGGCCGCAACCCTCTGCGCTGGTAGCCTGGCCAAAAGGCCCGCATTTCTAGCCTGGCCGAAAGGCCCACTCTTCGCTCATGATCCTCGAACACATCGACAGCCCCGCCGACCTCCGCACGCTCTCGCCCGAGGAGCTGAGCACGCTGTCGGCCGAGATCCGTGGCTTCATCGTCGATGCGGTGACCGCCACGGGCGGCCATCTGGGATCCAACCTGGGCGTGGTGGAGCTGACCCTGGCCCTCCACCGCACGTTCGACTCACCGAGGGACGTGGTCCTGTGGGACACCGGGCACCAGGCCTACGTGCACAAGCTGGTCACCGGGCGGCGAGAGGCCTTTTCCAGCCTCCGTCAGGCCGAAGGGCTCTCGGGCTATCCGAACCGCACCGAGTCCGAGCACGACTGGGTGGAGAACAGCCACGCCTCGACCATTCTCAGCTACGCCCACGGTCTGGCCAGCGCCTTCGAACTTCAGGGCAGCAACCGGCGGGTGATCGCTGTGGTGGGCGACGGCGCCCTGACCGGCGGCATGGCCTACGAGGCCCTCAACAACCTCGGCCACTCGGGCAAGCCAGTGGTCATCGTGCTCAACGACAACGGGCGCTCGTATGCGCCCACCGTGTCGCGGCTGTCGCTCAGTCTCACCCATCTGCGGCTCAATCCGGCCTACGTCCAGGCCCGGCAGCGCATCCGCCACCTCATCCGTGAGATCCCCGGCGTCGGCGACCTCGCCTACTCGGGGGTACACGGCCTCACCAGCGCGCTGCGTGAGGTGGTCACACCGCACACGTTCTTCGAGGCATTGGGCATTCGCTACGCCGGACCCATCGACGGGCACGACATCGCCGGAGTGGAGCAGGCCCTGGCCAACGCGGCGGAGTGGCCGGGTCCGATCGTCGTCCACGTGCTCACCCAAAAGGGCCGGGGATATGCACCGGCCGAAGAGGACGAGATCCAACGGCTGCACGACGTCAAGGTCACCGTCCCCTCTGCCGCAGAGGTCTGCGTCGACGAGGGCGCGGACACGGCGGCCGGGTCGGCCGGGTCGGCAGTTGCGGCGGCTGCGGCGGCGTCGGACGGGCGGATCATCCCGGATACCGTTTCCGGCCTCGATCTCGACCCCGACGAGGTGGCCCAACTACCGGTGACCACCTTCACCGATGCCTTCACCAGGTCCCTCCTCCATCACGCCGAGTCCGACCCCCGGATCGTGGCCATCACCGCGGCCATGCCCGGCCCGACCGGGTTGCTGCCCTTCCAGGCGCGCTTCCCGGAGCGGTTCGTGGATGTCGGCATCGCCGAGCAGCACGC
>DASZJN010000329.1:0-6045 GCA_035948045.1 Acidimicrobiales bacterium
TGGCTCACGCCGGACACGAAGTCGACGGCGTCGGCGAGCCCGAGGGCCGCCGCGTACCGGCGCAGGGCGGCGGCGTAGGCGGGCTCGGTCGGCGACCCGATCAGGGTCAGGGTTGCGCCCGGGTCGGAGCTGGCGCGGGCGGCGAACAGGGCGGCGATCGTGTGATGGTGCGCCTTGTTGGGTGCCCACCGACCCACCGACAGCCAGTCGGTCCCCCGTCCAGGGCGTCGGGAGCGAAGGCGATCGAGCCCAGCCGGGCTCGGCTCCGTCGGGGGCGCGATTCCGGCCACGGGAACGACGGTGACGTTGGAGAAGCCTGCCGCCCGCAACTCGGCCGCAACGAATTCCGAGTCGGCGATGCCCAGCGCCGCCCGCGGGGCCAACTCGGCCAGCCGCAGTGCGGCTCCGATCTGCAGGCGGGCGATGGCGTTGTTCCACGGTGCGAAGTACTCCGGGGGGGTGAAGCTGTGGTAGTTCACCACCAGCGGTTGGGGTCGGGCTGCCAACCACCCGGCCATCACCGAGTCGGTGGCGAACTGGTAGACCAGCACGTCGCCGGCTTCGGCGTCGGATTCGTACTCGAGATAGGGACGGGTCTCGTCCGCGGTGGTCGGGTCCGGGAGCTCCGTATAGATCTGCGAGGGCAAACCCGAGGTGGCCAACCGGTCACGCAACGCCAGTGTGTGCTCGCCGACCGCGTCGCGGCGGTGAAGCATCGGAACGAACAGGTGGACCCCCGTCATCGCTCCACCCTTGCCACCACCGCGTGGACGGATCCGGACACCGGGCGCTTCCAGTCGACATCGACAGCACCCGAACGGCGCAACAGCAGCGACCACGTCTCGGGGTGCAGCGGCCGGCCCGGGGCCAGATCCCGCGCCGGATGGGAGAGGGCGCCCTCCCACGCCGACTGGTCGGTGGTCAGGACCACGAGGACACCCCCGACCCTGGTCACCCGGAGCGCCTGTCCGAGGAGATCCACATTTCCCGCCAGGTCGGCGCGGTCCACGCAGCCGGCGAGGACGACGGCGTGGGCAGAGCCGGCCGGGCAGGTTCTCAGATGACCGATGACCTCGCCGATCACGAACTCGGGGCGGGCGCTGCTCCCGTCGTCACCCGACGAGGCGAATGAGGACCAGGCAACCGTGCCCCTGGGCTCGACTCCCCGCACCCGGTGCCCGGCCCGGTGGAGGGCCTGGACGAGCGCTCCGTCACCCGACTCGCCCACCACGACGGTGGCCTCCGGGTCCGCCGGGCCCAGCCACGACCCGAGCACCCCGGCCCACTCCCCCACGTCTGGCGGCGCCACCGGCAGCTCGGCCGCCTCGAGCCGGGTCGGGTCGAGTCTGGCCTCGAGGAGCTCCACTCGGGCGGCCAGATAGCGAAGGGCATCCCATGTGGCTTCGTTGACGCCGGCCACCGCGGCTCCCGCCACGGACCGGGCGTCGGTGGCCAGGAGGTCGGCGAGCACCCCGGCCACGTCGCCCACGAAGCGTCTGCCGATGAGGGCCGACCGACCCCGTTCCCAGAGATCGTCGGGAAGCCCCTTCCAGGGAGCGGCACCCGTCAGGGAGCTGACATCGGGCTCAACGATGCGGCGCATGGCATCGTCAAAGCCCCACTGCAGGCTGCCCTGGGGACGCAGTCGCTCGAACGCGGCCAACAGCTCAGCCTCGTCGCCGGGGAGGTCGGGGTCGGACATCAGGCCCTCATCCTTTCCGAAGGTACTCGGGGCCGCCCACCGCCAGCTGGAGCCGGCGCGACCGGATCGGGGCCCGGTGACCGCGGTCGACCACGCCCTCGAGGAACCGGATGTACCGGTCGACGATCGAGGACCACCGGTAGTAGCGGGCTGTGTACTGCCGGCCGGCCTCGCCCAGCGAGAAGCGGAGGCCACCGTCACCGACCAGCCGGTCGACCGTGACCTCGAAGGAACGATAGGACTCGAACCACAACCCACCACCCGAACGGCGGCAGTGCTCCATGGTGGCGGCGCACGAGGCGTTCACCAACGCGGGGATCCCGAGGCTCCAGGCCTCCAGCAGCACCAGAGAGAACGACTCGTAGGCGGACGGGTTGACCATGACCTGGGCGCCGGCCAGGATGTCCCACTTGTCAGCCTCCGAGACGGTGCCGGTCACCACCGCATCGGGATGGTCGGGTGCCTTGTCGGAGATGGGCCCGACGAAGGCCAGTGCCAGGTCCCCGGGGTGGCTCTCCTTGTAGCGATCGAAGTACTCGGCCAGCATCACACAGCCCTTGTGCTCGTCGACCCGCCCGAGGTAGCAGAGGTAGGGGCGGTCCCCGATGCCGAGGATGTCCCCACCCGAGCGCCCGGCCCCGGCGGGCTCGTTGACACCCAGTCCCAGCACGATCTGGGGTCGCGCTCCGATGCCGAACGCGTACTCCATGAGCTCGCGTTCGGCCTGGGTGTGGTAGACGAACCCGTCGATGTCGCGGAAGCTCTGGCGGAAAGCCGACAGGTAGAGGGCGGGCTCATCGTGAGCCGCGGGGTGGAGAACCGTTGGCACCTTGGACACGGCGATGCCGTCGACCGTGGTGGCGAACAGGTAGGGGTAGCAGGCGACGATGTCGGCATCGGTGGCGGCCACAGCGTCGACCAGATCCGGGCACATGGGGCCGTTGAGTGCCACCCAACGACGCGACTCCGCCAGCGTGGCGGTGGTCGGGGACACCCGGAGCCTGGCATCGAGCTCGAAGTAGCCGAGCAGTCGACGGCTGGCCGTGGGAAAGCGGCGAACCGTTACCCCGTTGATCATCGACGATCCGGGAGGCTCGGTGTTCTCCCAGGTGAGGTGATCGAGCGCACAACTGGTCATCACCTCGACGTCCCAGCCCGGTCGCTGGCACAGACGCTCGGCCAGCATGCGGGCGGCCGTCTCCGCGCCGCCGATGACCTCGGTGCCGTACCGGGGCGTGATGAAGGCGAGCTTCACGCTCGAACGGCCTGGCGGTCAGCCAGCGCGGCCAGCACCTCGACGAACCGGGCGCCGGTGGCGGCGGGCAGGAACTCCTCGAGGCGCCGGCGGCCCGCCCTCACCAGGCGGCCGGCCAGGTCGTCGTCGCCGCGTACCCGGTGGACGGCGGCGGCCACCACGCTGGGTCGTTTGGAGTCGATCAGGATCCCGGCGTGGCCCAGTGTCTCGGGCACGGCCCCGGCGGCAAAGGCCACGATCGGGACGTCGGACTGCATGGCCTCGAGCAGCGGGATGCAGAAGCCCTCGTGCTCGGAGAGACAGACGAACACATCGGCGGAGGCATACCAGGCCGCCAGCTCCGCATCGGTGAGGTCCTCTCCGTGCACCACGGCATCGGCCAACCCCAGCTCGTCGGCCAGCGCGAACACGGCGTCGACATAGGAGGCGGTGAACGACGGACCCACCAGGTGGAGCCGAGCACCCGGGTCATACCAGCGGCGATAGAACCAGAGGGCCTCGACCAGATGATGTTGGGTCTTGTTGGGTGAGATCCGCCCGACGAACAACAAGACGGTGGCCGATGGCAGCTCCGTGGCCAGCCGCCGCAGTTCCGTGTCATCGACCCGCGGCTTGCCGTCCGTGATGTCGACGAGGATCGGCACCACGGCCGTTTCCCGACACCCCATCCTCCGGAGCTCGGCGGCGTTGAACGCCGAGTCGGCGATACCCAGGGTGGCCGCAGGGGCGAGCGCCGCGGCCTGAATCCGGGCAAGAGCGACCTTCTCGCTGGTGTGGTCCTCCCACCCGTCGTAGAAGGACGGCGGCGTGATGTTGTGGTAGTCGAGGACCAGCGTCTCGGGCCTCGCCAACAGGAACTCGGCCACCGGCGATGCCGTGCTCAATTGGTAGAGCAGGATGTCTCCGGGCTTGGCCCGTTCGGGGTAGCCCTCGAAGTAGACGGCGTGGTGCCAAAGGTCGTCGTGGGCTGACTCCACGTAGATGTCCGACTCCCATCCGGCGCTCCGCAAGACCTCCTGCAGGGCCAGGGTGTGCTGGCCGGTTGCGTCCCGGGGCAGCAGCGCCGGAACGAACTGGTGAACGGCGGTCACCGCTCTCGAACAGCGACCAGGAGGTACTCGCCAGGGCCGAGCAACAGGGCGTTGACCGCATCGATGGCTCCGTTGATGGCCGATGCGTCCGGATTGGACGACGGCACCCGGACGAGTCGGCGGTCCTCCCCGCCGAACGTGAGCCCGGTGCGACGGAACCCGTGTTCGGCGAGCAGGTGGCTCCAGGTCTCGGCATGGAGCGGTCGTCCCGGGGCGAGGTCGCTCATCAGATGGGATGTCTCGGCCATCCATGACTCCGGCGTGGCCGAGTGGATGACCAGCACACCGTCGACGGCCAGTCGAGCGGTGGCCAACGCCACCAGCCGGTGGCGCTGGTTGGGATGGAGCCACTGGATCGATCCCGTCAGCACCATGCCCGACAGCGCCTCGTCGGCCACCACTTCGAGGTGGTCGAGCACCGACTCGGCACGGACGTCGAGGCCGCGTTCGACGGCGGGCTCGATGATCGACTCGATCGGGTCCACCCCGTAGGCATCGACGCCGGCCGCGATCAACGCGTCGAGCAGGGAGCCGTTGCCGCACTCGGCCTGGAGCACCCGGCCCGAGACCCCGGACACGGCGGTCACCGCCTCGGCCGACCACCAGCTTGAACCGGGGTCGTTGGCAGGTACCGCGCTGGCGGGGAGCTCCGGCGTTCGTTGGGTCTCCACGGCCGCCTCGAGGTCCTCGACATGGTCGACGACCACATGGAACATCCGCGACACCGACCAGGCAAACTTCACGATCTGGTGCACGATGAACCCGATGTACCAGCCCATCGACTTGCGGATCAGGCGCTTGATCTGGCTGCCGACGGCCTTTCGCGACTCGACAGGGACGGCCACATCCACGTAGGCGGACCCGTCGACCAGGGCCAGCGTCTCGCGAAGCCGGGCCTTCCCGTGGAGCCCGACGGGCGAGAACTCCAGGAACAATTCGTCGAGCTCCTGCTCGAGTCCGGCTGGCAGGTCACCCGAGGCCCGTCTGCGCCTGACTTCGGCATCGATCTCGGCCATGACCTCGGTCAGGTACAAGGCCTGGTCGGCCGCATCGGAGCGTTCCGCGGCGGCTGGATCCGGCTCGATGGGGGCCACCGAGGGCGTGGAAGGCTGCGCTGGCGGCACAGGGTGACTATAGCCAGGGCCTTACCTTCGGCCCGCCACCCTGACCCTCCCGGGCGAACGTCCCCGCGGCGATGACCGCAGAACCGAAGCCCGGGGCCGTTCACCGCGCTCGGTAGGCTGACCGGGCCGCGGGCGTGGCGGAACTGGCAGACGCGCCGGGTTTAGGTCCCGGTCCCTTCGGGGATGGAGGTTCGAATCCTCTCGCCCGCACGTTGGCTGTCTCCTACGTCTTGACACGTCCCTCAACCGGACACGTCTCCTATGAGGGGGACGACCTCGTCATCGGGTGAACGTGAGGTGGGTGACGCCGCTGGGCGTCGAGACTGCCTCCACGTCGTACTGCTGCTCCAACGCCTCCAGGCCGTCCCACAGCCGAACACCGCGGCCGAGCAGGATCGGCACCTGCACGACGTGCAGGTGGTCGACGAGACCGGCGGCGATGAACGCCCGCATCATCGTCGGGCCCCCGCCGATGCGGACGTCCTGACCGGCGGCAGCGTCCCGCGCCACTTCGAGAGCATCCGCTGGCGCGGCGTCGAGGAAGTGGAACGTCGTACCACCCTCCATCTCCAGCGCCGGGCTCGGACGGTGGGTCAGGACGTACGTCGGCGTGTGGAACGGCGGGTTGTCGCCCCACCACCCGCGCCACTCCGGGTCATCCTGCCAGCCCGGAGGGCCGAACTTGCCCGCGCCCATGATCTCCGCACCGATCCCGGGTCCGTGCCGTTCGGCCATTGCGTCATCGACACCCTCGGTGCCGCCCGACTGGCCGAGGAGTTCGTGGCGGCCGAACCGGGTGGCGAACATCCACTCGTGGAGCCGATGCCCGGCGTGGCCGAACGGCGTGTCGAGGGCCTGCCCCTCACCGGTGGC
>DASZJN010000330.1:0-2450 GCA_035948045.1 Acidimicrobiales bacterium
CTGTCTTCGACACCGTCGCCCATGTGGATGACCCCAATCTAGATGTAGTACCCACGCCGCCGCCGCGCTGTAGGGCGCCGGCACATCCGGGTTGGGTCCTCCTCCGAACACCTGCCGATGACATCCACAGCCCACCCGACCGGCATCGCCGACGGTGGAGGTGGCGGCCAGCATCCAGCCGGTCGAGATGCAGCATGCGGCGATCCTCCGCCTCGTGAAACGCTCATCTGGGGGACGGCCGGCGACGAATACAACACATGAGCTTCGACATCGGCACCTACCAATCGCTCTCGGCCAAGCTCGAGGTCGGGGACCTCGATTTCGACGCCTTCCGGGATCATCCTCTCGACCCGAAAGCACTGCGCTGCCTCCGCTACATGCACGATGTCGAGAACCACACCGTCTGCTATCTGCGCGACGTCCTGGTGACCCGGGCCCACCGGGACCCGGAGGTCACCTCCTTCCTCACCCTGTGGAACTACGAAGAGTTCTGGCACGGCGAGGCCATCGCCAGGATCTTGGACGCTCACGACGAACAGGCGGGCACGGGCCGGATCGCCGCCCTGCGGCAACGCCTGCCCAAGCGCGACGCGTGGCGACCGCTCACCTTCCAGTTGGCCTCGGCCATCACTCCTCACCTCACTGCGGTGCACATGACGTGGGGAGCAGTCAACGAGTGGACGACGCAGGCCGGGTACGCCCGCCTGGCCAAGCTGGCCGGCCACCCCACGCTCTCCGAACTGCTCCGTCGCATCATGAAGCAGGAGGGCCGACACATCGATTTCTACGCCACGCAGGCCAAAGGCCGACTGGCTGACAGCCCGGCGGCGCAACGGTTGACCCGATGGGCGCTGCGGCGCTTCTGGGCCCCGGTGGGCAGCGGCGTGGTGCCCGAGCCCGAGGTCGACTTCCTCCGCACCTATCTCTTCGGCGACGATGACGGGCGGGCCATGGCCGACCGGATCGACCGGCGGGTTGATCGGCTTCCCGGTCTCGAGGGCCTCAACCTGTTGCGGGGAGCGGTGGCCGTCGCCGCCTGAACCACCCCGCTCGACGGCCGGTCACGGACACCAAATCCCGATTGAACCGGTAAACTATGTGGGTGTTCAGCTTCCCGAATCCGGTGAATGAGTATGCGGCCAGGACGGTCGCAACCGGGGTCGTGCTCATGTGCGCGGCGGCACTGGCCTTCCGTCAACCGTGGATCCTCATCCCGCTGGCCTACGGATTCTGGGCCCGGGTCCTGACCGGGCCCACCCTGAGTCCCCTGGGCCAGTTGGCCACCCGGGTCGTCGCCCCTCGTTTGCCCGGCGAGCCCCGCCTCGTCCCCGGTCCCCCCAAACGGTTCGCCCAAGCCATTGGCGTGGCTTTCTCGACGTCCGCCCTGGTGCTCTGGTACGGGTTCGGACTCGGCGCTGCCACCTGGGTGGTCACAGCCATGCTGGGCGCCGCCGCCTTCCTCGAAGCCGCGTTCGGCCTCTGCCTCGGCTGCCTGGCCTTCGGAGCGCTCATGAGGGCCGGCCTGATCCCCGAAGAGGTCTGCGAGGCCTGTGCGGACATCTCCCTGCGGCATCCCCAGCTGTCCCCCACCCATCCCCGCTGAGGGTCTCCGCCGATCAGCGAAGACGAGGGCCCAGCTGGGTACAGAGGTCGGACAGCTCCTTGGCGCAGCTCACATAGACTTCGTCCTCCCCGCCGGCCGGGTCCTCCACGTCCTCCCAGGCCTCGATGGGCAGGGCGCCGAGGCCGAGGGCGCGGACCCGCTCGACCAGTGGTTCCGGACCGTCGGACAGGTCGCGGCACAGTCGCTTGATGGATGCGGTCTTCGACGCCGCCTCGGGGTGAATCCGCCTGATGTAGGCGACATGCTCGCCCGCCATGGCCAGGATCAGATCGGCATCCGACACGTCGCCGTCGGTGAGTTGGTGACTGCGATGGCCGTCGGCACGATAGCCGACCGAGGCCAGTGCCTCCCTGGTCCTCCGGCTCATCGGCTGTCCCTCCACCACGTGGGTTCCCGCCGTCACGATCCGCAGCGGCGCTGTGGCCAGCATGGCCCCGACCATCACCGATCGGGCGGCGTTGCCGGTACACAGGGTCAGGACCGTCGGGGTGCGGTCCTCAGCGGGCAACGATCGCCCCGTTCGACCCCGGTGTCCTCCTCGGCATGGCGGCCACGGTACAGGACGCCACCCTGAGCCCGACCCACCCGCGAGTCAGGAGAGCGTCACGATGGTACGGCCCACCGTCTCCCGGTTGGCCATGGCAGCCATGGCCTCGGGAAGCCGGTCGAAGCCCACGACGCTGCCCACGACCGGTCGGACCGACTGCTGCTCGACCAACGACACGATCTCTCCCATGATCATGGCGCCGAGCTCGGAGGGCGGGAAGTTCCATCCCATCGACGTCTTCACCAACGCCGACATCTCCTCGGTGGCGTAGGCGAGGAG
>DASZJN010000331.1:0-6902 GCA_035948045.1 Acidimicrobiales bacterium
TCAGTCGGTAGCGGCCGCCGAGGACACGCCCGATGGAGTCGGTGATACTCGGCATGGTTCTTCACGGCAGTTTACCGAACAGCTCGGCCCAGTTGGCGGAGGGTCGTCCGATTTCACCGGCTTGCCCGCGCCCTTTCGTCAGCGTCGGGGATATCCGGGTCCACGAAGATCCAGGCGAGGGGACGCGTCAAGGGCGGGGCCGGAGCCCCGCCCTTGACGGTGCGGCAGACCCGAGATCCGGGCCTCAAACAGGTGTCAGCCGACGTTCACCGTGCTGAACGCCGGGTCGATGGCGGCGGTTGCGACCGTCCCGATCTGATCGGAGGCAGCAGCCAGGAAGTTGTCACCGGGATTCAGTCCGGTGCCGGTGATGGCACCCAGGCAGGCGTTGAGGGTCGAGGTCTGACCCTTGGCCGCCTTCGGGGAGGTCACCGTGCCGACGATCTTGAAGCCGACCTCAGAGCCACCGCAAGCACCACCAGGCAGTATTTCAGAGGCGGCGGTTGTCTTGGTCTTGTAGGTGACGCTGTTGAGGGTGAAGGTGAGCTTCTTCAGGGCCTTCTGGATCGACGTGGTCCCACCACTGACGAAGTTCGACCACGAGCCGTACCCGTAGTTGCCGGGCGTGCACGCCGGATTGGAGGCGGGCTGGCCCGCGGTGTGCTTGTCGCACTTGGTGCTCTTGGTCGTGATGGTGTTGGGTCCACTACCACCGCTGCAACCAGCGCCACCAAACGTGGTGGCCGAGGTCGTCGTGGTCGACGACTTCGACGCGCTGGCCGAACCGTTCTTCGAGATCCCCGGAGGAGCAAAGTTGACCGTGCCACTGACGGTACAGGTCGGTCCGGCCGCTCCTGCTACTCCGGACGTGGCGATGCCGGTGACGGCCACCGCGCCCAATGGCATGGCGGTCGCCGCGGCGACCAATAGCAACTTGCGAATCATGTGTGTGCTCCTTTTTCTCCCATGTCTCCATGGGTTCTGAGTCAGACGACGTTTGTCCCCCAACGTGTCACGCTCCGACTCAGGACGAAGCTGGCAAAGGGCACCACACCCAGGTTCCCCCCGTCTGCAAACGCCACAGCGCCGGCATCCAATCCGACCCAGGACACCTCTCACGCAGGGCGAAATGCTCTCCCCCCGTGCGAACCATCCCCGGCTCGGTTGTTGCACCCTAACGGGGCAAAGGGGGCAATTCAAGATACGCGCTGGGCATTTTCACCCCGCGCCGGCAAATATCCTCAATTTTGGGTGGTGGACGGGTCGCGGGTCGTCGCAGCGGGACTGGCTCCTGGCTAGAAGGTTTCCCGGGACGGGACGCGCCAAGGGCGGGGCCTGGGCCCCGCCCTCGACGGTGACGTTTGGTCCGATCGCTCGGACCTGATGTCGGCTACTTACTGCAGGGTGGAGGTGCCGGAGCCGAGTGCGATCGTAGAGACACCACCCGCTTGGGTGCACTGAGCCCCGATCTGGGCTTCAGTCAACGATGTCGCCGTCGTCGAAGTGGACGAAGCACCGGCGTCGGCGCCCGGGAACGAACCGCTGATCGAGCCGGTGCCCGGATTGCCAGGAATGGTGAAGGTCCCATGGCCACTCATGTCGGTGCCACCCAATACCGAGCTGATGCCGGTCACTGATTTCGACGACGCGAACTTCTGTCCGGCCGGCGGCGACCACTTGATCTTGAGGCTGCCGCTCAGGGTTGCTCCCGGTTGTGGGGACACACCGACAAGAGCTACGCAGCTGTAGAACGTCGCAGGGTCTTGACCGGGGTGGGTGGTCTTGATCTTGCCGGATGCCGTGCCGGTGAACGTACCCGCGACCACCGAGGAGGTGCATGTCAGGGTGACGCCCGAAACCTTGATCTGATTCCCCTTGTTCTTGGCCGGTGCCTGGTACCCACCGGCCGTCACGATCCCGATTGGAACCTTGAAGGTCAGCGACCCACCGCTGGTGGTGCAATTGGCGGTTGCCGGGGCAAGCGTCGGGTCAATGGTCTTGCCTGCCGACGCGGTGCCCGCCGTGGCGGCGATGAAGCCGAGCGGCATGGCGACTGCCGCAGCAATCAAAAGCAACTTTCGTAGCATGTGTGCTCCTTGTTCTGGTTGTTGTGGCCCATGTCTCCACGGGTGCTGAAGTCAGACGACGTTTGTCCCCCAACGTGTCATTCTCCGAACCGGAGCGAGGCCTATGCGGGAGGGTGGATCCCCCGCTGTGCGAACGCTCACGGCGCCGGCTGCCAATTCCCGAACCAGTTGCAATCCCAACCCAAAGCGCCTCGCTTTCCCCTCGCGAACACAACTGAGCCGGTTCGTTCAAGATAACGGGGGGCCTCAGTCAATTCAAGCGAGGAATCAGCGTTCTCAGGGTTGGCGAGAAGACCCCGATGACCAGGAACTGGCGTCGAATCTGGCAGTTCGGTGACGTCCCCGACTCCCTGGAGATCGAGGCTGGAGCCGGCTGGGCTAACCCCAAAAGGGCGTCGGGGAAGGGCAGGGCCGAGCTGGACCTCTCCGCTCAGTCCGGACTGGGCAGCTCGCCCGACTCGAGCAACCGACCGAAGAGCGTTCCTTCAACCACCGGGACGCCGACCTGCTCCGCCTTGGTCACCTTGGAGGCGCCCGGCGACTCCCCCACGACCAGCGCAAAGGTCTTCTTCGACACGGAGCCCGGCGACTTGCCGCCCCGGGCCAGAATCGCCTCTTCGGCCCCCTCCCGGGTCCAACCCTCGAGGGTGCCGGTGACCACCACTGATTTTCCTGCCAGCGTCTGAGGGGACTGGGCATCGGCTGTCGAGACGGCACGACTTGGCTCGGTGAGGTTCACCCCGGCCGACTGGAGGCGTTCGACCACCGATCGGTTCACCGGGGAGGCGAACCATCGCACCACGCTTGCCGCGATGACCGGTCCCACTCCGTCCACGATGGCCAGGCTCTCCTCATCGGCGGACATGATGGCGTCGATGTCCCCCTGGGACCGCGCCAGGGCGATCGACCCGACCTGGCCGAGGTGACGGATTCCCAAACCGATGAGCACCCGGTGCAGCGGTTGGGAGCGGGAGTCGTCAATGGCACCGAGGAGGTTGGCGATGGACAGCGGCCCGAACCCTTCGAGCCCATCGAGTGTCCCGGCCGTGAACGTGTAGAGGTCGGCCACGTCGTTGAGCAGACCCAGATCGGCGAAGAGCTGGACGCGCTGCTCACCCAGTCCCTCGATGTCCATGGCCGACCGGGAGGCGAAGTGGGCGATGCGTTGGACCCGTTGGCCCGGGCAGTCGAGGTTGGTGCAGAACGTGTCGCTCTCACCGGGTAGTCGCACGAGCGGCGCGCCACAACTGGGGCACACGGTGGGGAACTTCCACGCCCGCCTCCGGCGCTTGCGGCCGCCTGCCCCTACGGCGAGGACCGGCCCCACGACCTCGGGGATCACGTCGCCGGCCTTTCGCACCACCACCGTGTCGCCCGGACGCACATCCTTGGCCCGAACCTGGTCCTCGTTGTGGAGCGTGGCCAACGAGACGGTGGAACCGCCGACGAATACCGGGCTCAGCATGGCGAACGGCGTGGCCTTTCCCGTCCGGCCGATCGACACCGAGATGTCCCGGAGCTCGGTGGTCCGCTCCTCGGGTGGGAACTTGTAGGCGATCGCCCATCGCGGCGCCCGCGAGGTGGACCCCAGCTGACGCTGCAGGGCGAGGTCGTCGACCTTGACCACCACGCCGTCGATCTCATAGTCGAGGTCGTGACGGCCGTCCTCGGCCCGGCGACAGAAGTCGAGGACCTCCTCGAGTCCGTGCACCAACTCTCGTTCCGGATTGACCGGAAACCCCGCCTTGGCCAACCACTCGAGGGTGCTCGAGTGGGTCGGGCCCAGACCTGCCGAGCGACCATCCTGACTGCCGGCGGGAGTGCTGCTCGGCGCCATCTCGAGCTCCCCGACCTGGTAGGCCCAGAACGACAGGGCGCGGGAGGCGGTGACGGACGAGTCCTTCTGTCGCAACGATCCCGCCGCCGAGTTTCGGGGGTTGACGAACAGGCGCTCGCCGGCATCGGCCTGTCGCCGGTTGAGATCGTTGAACGCAGAGACCGGCATGTACACCTCACCCCGCACCTCGATCAGCTCCGGCGGAGGATCGACGGTGGACCGCAATCGGTCGGGGATGTCGGCGATGGTGGCCACGTTGGGAGTCACGTCCTCGCCGGTGCGTCCGTCGCCGCGTGTGGCCGCCTGGACGAATCGTCCCTGGCGGTAGGTCAGCGACATGGCCAGGCCGTCGATCTTCAGTTCGCAGACGAAGGCTGTGTCGGCCGGAATCTGCTTGGCCAGTCGATCGGCCCACGCCTGCAGCTCCTCGCGGCTGAAGGCGTTGTCGAGGCTCATCATCGGCACCCGGTGGGCCACGGGGGAGAACAGACCGGACGGTGCGGCTCCGACGGTCGATGTCGGCGAGCCCGGCACCACCAGGTCGGGGTGATCGGTCTCGATGGATCGGAGCTCCCGAACCAGGTCGTCGAACTCGCCGTCGGTGATCTCGGGATCGTCGAGGCGGTGATAGCGATCGTTGTGATGGGCGATGAGGGCGCGCAGCTCCTCGGCGCGTGCCACGGGATCGGGTCCGGACGACGCCGAAGGGCTCACGACCGGCACCGGATCCGTCTGCGGCGCGATCGACTCACGTGGCGATGCCCGAGCCGAGCACCGCTTCCGGGTGATCGGGATCGTAGAGAGCGACGGTCTGGCCGGGGGCGATGCGTCGCTGCGGCGTGGAGAAGCTGACGGTCAGCCCGTCGCCGTCGGAGTGCACCACGCTGGACACCGGCTGACCGTGGGCGCTGCACTGGGCGATCGCACCGAACCCTGCTTCGCACGCGTCCCCACGGCCGCCCCCGGGCATTTCCGGACCGCTGTCGACCCAGGTCACCGTGTGCAGGCGCACTTCATTGGCATGAGCGGCCTCCGGTGGACCGAGGGAAACGCGCCGCGCCGGAACGTCCACCGCCGTCACGAAGCGGCGGCGCCCGTCGCTGCTGTGGCCCATCCCCCGGCGCTGCCCCACGGTTACCAGCTCCACGGCTTCCACGGGACCGAGGTCGTCCCCGCTGTCATGGTCGACCAGCCGGCCCGCGTGCAGCGGAAGGCGCGATCCGAGGAAACCCGCGCGGCCCTCGTCCGACCGGATGAAGCAGACATCCTGGCTGTCGGGCTTGGTGGCGGTCCGCAGTCCGAGCCGGGCGGCCTCTTCGCGTACTTGGGCCTTGGTCATCTCACCCACCGGGAACAGGGTGCGGGCCAGCTGCTCCTGCCCGAGCATGGCCAGCACGTACGACTGGTCCTTGAGCGGATCGGCGCCCCGGCACAACCGGAACCGTCCGTTGGCGGTGACCCGGCGGCGGGCGTGGTGCCCGGTGGCAACCACGTCGAACCCCAAGGTGCGGGCCCGAACCAGGAGACGGTCGAACTTGAGGTGCCGGTTGCACTCGATGCACGGATTGGGCGTTCGTCCTTCGGCATGCCCCCGGACATAGGGGGCCACCACCCGGTCCTCGAAGGCGGCGGCGAAGTTGAAGACGTGATGGACCAGGCCCAGTTGGTCGGCCACCCGGCGCGCGTCCTCCACGTCACCGACCGAGCAGCATCCGGAGTCCGAGGAACCGCCCCACAGCTTGAGGGTCGCACCCACCACCTGGTGGCGGCCGAACTGCTCGGCGAGCACGGCAGCAGCCACCGAGGAGTCGACACCGCCGGACATGGCCACCAACACACGCACGGGTTCAGTCTCGCAGCTGGGCGACCGCATCCGGGACGACGGCCAGCGCGTGGTCGATGTGCTCCCGTGTGGTGGTCGGACCCAGGGAGAACCTGATCCCGCTGGCGGCCTCGTCCGGCCCCAGCCCCATCGACGTCAGCACGTGGCTGGCCTCCACGGCACCGCTGGAGCAGGCGGCTCCCGCCGATGCCGACACGCCCGCCTCGTCCAGCAGGACCACCAGGGCCTCACCGTCCACACCGGCAACCCGCAGGTGAAGGTGGCCGGCTGTCTTGTACTCCCGCGCCCCGGTCTCGGTCGTGCCGGCCACCGATGTCAGCAGGCCGTCCCCGAGCCGGTCGCGCAGGGCCGTCACCCGCCTCACCGTGTCGGGCCGAGCGGCGTGGGTGGCCGACAGCGCCGCGGCCATGGCCACGATGCCGGCCACGTTGTGGGTGCCGCTCCGGCGCTCGCGCTCCTGACCGCCCCCGTGGATGAGGGGATGGATGGTGGTCCGCCGGCGGACCACCAGGGCACCGACCCCCTTGGGTCCGCCGAACTTGTGGGCGCTGACCGCCACCAGATCGGCCGGCGCCGTCAACGCCCCGGCATCGAGCCATGGCACCGCCTGCACCGCGTCGGTGTGGAGGGCCGCCACCGGGGACCGGGCCCGCACCACCGACGCCACTGCGTCCATCGGCTGCACCGTGCCGATCTCGTTGTTCACCGTCATCACCGAAACCAGCCCGACGTCGGGCGTGCACGCCTCTGCCAGCGCCTCGAGGTCGACGATCCCGTCCTTGCCCGACGGGACCTCTCGCAGGGTGGCACCGGTACGTCGGACCAACGCCCGACAGGTATACAGCACCGCATGGTGCTCCATGGCTGAGCACACCAGGGCGGGAGGAGTGGGTCGGGTGGCCGCTACCGCCTCCCACCCGCCGACGACGGCCAGGTTGTCGGCCTCGGTTCCGCCGGAGGTGAACACCACCTCGGAGAGGTCGGCACCGAGCAGTCCGGCGATCTGTTCCCGGGCGTCGTCCACCGCCCGCCGCGCCTGCCGTGACTCCCGGTGGCTCCCCGAGGGATTGCCGAACCGGCCCGAGAGGTAGGGAAGCATGGCCTCCACGGCCTCGGGGGCCATGGGGGCGGTGGC
>DASZJN010000332.1:0-2138 GCA_035948045.1 Acidimicrobiales bacterium
CGATCGGTCCAGGCGGCGTCGACTGCCTCCGAACCCGTGTTTGGCTCCTCTTCGGGAACGGTGACCGCCGCCGATCGGTGGTTGGTCCCCGGTCCCGGGGTGCCGGCGGCGCCCGGCACCACCGGCGCCACGGTGGAGAGCCTGGCGGTGGCCAATCCGGGACCGTCGGTGGCCATGGTGACGGTGGCGGTCCTGGGTGGAGCGCACCCTGTCTCCATGTTTGCGGTCGCTTCCGGTGCGGTGGCCGTGCTCGGACCCAAACAGGTGGGCGGTCTCCCCGTGCTCACGGTGTCCTCGTCGCAGCCGGTCAATGTGGAAGAGGACAGCGGGCCCACCGGGGCACCCGGTGTGGTGTCATCGACAGGATTTCCCTTCGTCGGCTAGCGGCCGTAGCCGGTGAAGCCGGCCCCGACCTCAACCGTGTTGCCACATCCGGCCTTGGAGGCTCCGGACGCCCGCCAGGGCCGTCTGGTCCAGCCGGTCCATGTCCTCCTCGTCGATGCTCCAACCGAGAGCCCCGGCGTTCTCCTCTGCCTGGTGCCGGTTTTTGGCGCCGGGGATCGGAACCACGCCCTTGGCGATCACCCAGTTCAGTGCGACCTGGCTCGGCAGCTTCCCCCCGTACTTGTCGCCGATCCGCCGCAACTCGTCGACGACGCCGTCGACCACGGCCATCGGGTGTTTGGAGAAGTTCCTCTTGCCGGGGGGTGGATGGGACGCCGAGTACTTGCCGGTCAGACGACCCTGGCCGATCGGCGAGTAGGCCAGGGGAAGCACCCCCAGCTCCCGGCAGGCCGCCAGGAGGCCGCTCGTCTCCGGAGATCGGCGCAGCAACGAGAACTCGATCTGATTGGTGGCCAGGCGCATCCCCCGAGCGGCCAGGGCCTCAGCCATGGCGCGGGTCTCCTTGACCGAATAGTTCGAGACCCCGACCGCCTTGACCAAGCCCGCCTGGTGGGCGGCGGCCAAGGCATCGGCCATGGCCGCATGGGAGCGAAGGCTGATGGGCCCGTGGATCTGGTAGAGGTCGACGGCGGGCCGGCCGAGGCGGTCCAACGAGGCCCGCACGGACTTGAGCAGGGAGCCGCGAACCTGCACCTTCCACGGCGACGGCATGAACTTGGTGGCGACCGTGGTGGTCGAGGCCCGTTGGGGGTCTCCGGCCAGCAGCTGGCCGATGATCCGTTCGCTCTCCCCGCCCCCGTACACCTCGGCGGTGTCGAACAGCGTGACTCCGGCGTCGATCGAGGCATCCCAGGCCTCGCGAATCGAGTCACGCGTCAGGCCCGTGTCGTAGCTTCCCATGCCCCACGTTGATCGATCGCCCCAGGCCCAGGTGCCCACGCCGAGCACCGGGATCGAGACGTCTGTGCCGGCCAACGTGTACCGGTCGGGGATCACTCCTGCACGGTACCCGATCTGCCGCGCGGAGGTCATGGAGCACCGATGGACACGCGGTGCGGGCCCGTGGGTGATGGCCGGACGACCGACGCGTGCCCCAACGCGTCGCCCGCCGTCTACACCCCGCGCCGACCCAAGCGCCTAGTGCAACTCGACGGAGATCCGATCATCACCGAGGTCCCGACCTGAGAACTGGCAACCGGCGACCTTGGCGACCCGCATGACCATCTCCGCGTTCGATGCGCTCACGGCCATGTGGCACGACCCCTGAGTGTTGAGTCGCTCCCACATCACACCGATCTCGAAACCACGGACGAATTCAGGGTCGTCCGTATCAAATCGAAGCTCTGGCTCCATGAACGGATCATCGTCAAATCGGCGTCGGCCCTTGAGCCTCCTGGTCGACGGGTGCCGGTTTGCCCTCGCTCAGGCACTCCGTCCAGATCCCCGCGCCCTCGATCGACGCCTGTCGGTCCCTCGCCGAGACCGGTCGGCCGGTCAGGGCGGTGGGCCGGTGGGCCGGTTGGGGTCTCAGACCCCTCGCCACCAGCAATGGGCTGCACCGGGCCCGTCGCCGAGGCGGCCGTCATGGCCTGCGTCGCCGTCAGGTGCTGGACGTGGTCAACGAAGCCGGGACGACGGTGATGTTGATGGCGAACTCTCCGGCCTTGAGCCCCGTGACCTGTGAGGAGGTGGCGCCGGAGACGACCTGCATCGTCCACTGTGCGTTCTTGGCG
>DASZJN010000333.1:0-8340 GCA_035948045.1 Acidimicrobiales bacterium
ACCACCACGAGCCCGGTCGACAGGGCGCCGGCGATCCGCGCCACCGGGACCCATCTGGCGGACCGGGTGCCCCCGGCGTCCGTGGCCGAGGGGGCGGCGGGTTCCGGGTGTGACCCGGCGGCGGGGTCGACGATGGTGCTCACCCGGTCACCTCCCCGGATGTCCGACGACGCGGGAGGGCGGTCGCCGCGGCCGGGGGTGCCCGGCGCCGACCGTCAACTGGGGGCCTCCTGCCCGGCGCACGCACGTCAAGAACCTCCAGCGTACAAACTCGAGGGGTGGCCATTGTGCCGGCCCGGGGTGGGGCCGCTCCGTGACCCGCGGCACCGCCGTCCCACAGGAAGGGCAACCCACGGGGCCGTCCAAGGCGATTTTGCCCGGGAGCCGGACCGTTCCTCACGGGATACCATGAACCGGCAATGGAGAGTTCCGTCATGACGTACCTGTCGTGACGGACAAGTCGGCCGCCGTGTCCAGCCAGGCGTCCGTGGTGGCGATCGAGGGAGGGCGTCGCATGTCAGTGGAGGCCCGCCGGACCGGATCGGTGTGGTCGCTGGACGTCGCCCGACTGACCGCTGAACGTGATGACGACCACGAACAGGTCCCGTTGCTCGAGGACCGGTTCATCAACCGAGAGCTCTCATGGCTCGAGTTCGGGGCCCGCCTGCTGAACCTGGCCTCGGACGATCGCATCCCGCTGTTCGAGCGGGTGAAGTTCCTGGCCATCTTCTCCGAGGGACTGGATGAGTTCTTTCAGGTCCGGGTGGCCGGGCTCGAGGATCAGGTGGCCGCCGGGGTGCGGACCCGGTCGCCGGATGGCTTGAGCCCGCGTGAGCAGCTGGACGCCATCACGGCGCGTTGCACCGAACTGGTCGGTTGGCAGAGCGCGATCTTCCTCCACGAGCTGGCTCCGGCCCTGACGGCGGCCGGAGTGGTGGTTGCCGACTGGTACACCCTCGACCCCGAAGACCGCCGACACCTGACCGACGTCTTCAACCGCGGGATCTTCCCCATCCTCACGCCCCTGGCCGTCGACCAGGGTCATCCGTTCCCCTACATCTCGGACCTGTCGCTCAATCTGGTGGTCCGGGTGGAGAGCCCGGCAACCGGCGAGCACCGGATCGCCCGGGTCAAGGTCCCACCCCTGCTGCCGCGGTTGGTCGTGATGCCGGACCGCACGCGCTTCGTCCCGGTGGAGCAGGTCATCGCCGCCCATCTCGACAGCATCTTCCCGTCGATGACCATCAGTGAGCACCATGTGTTCCGGGTCACCCGCAACGCCGACCTCTCGGTCGAGGAGGACGAGGCCGAGGACCTGCTGGCCGCCGTCGAGCTCGAACTGCACCGTCGGCGATTCGGACAGGCCGTGCGGCTGGAGGCCTCGGCCGGCATTTCCACCGATCTTCTGGACATGCTGATCGCCGAAGTGGATGTCCCCGAACACAACGTCTTCCTTCTCGACGTCCCCATCGACGTGGGTGCCCTGCGGGCCTTGACCGACATCGAGCGCCCGGACCTCTCCCCGCCACGGTGGACCCCGGTCCCCCACCCGCCCCTGGCCGCCGGGGCCGATGTGTTTTCGGTGCTGGCCGAGCAGGATGTCCTGGTCCATCATCCCTATGAGTCCTTTGCCACCTCGGTGGAGGCCTTCGTGGCCCGTGCCGCCGAGGACCCTGACGTCCTGGCCATCAAGCAGACGCTCTACCGGACCGGCAACGACAGCCCGGTGGTGGCTTCGCTGATCCGAGCCTCCCAGGCCGGCAAGCAGGTCACCGCGGTGGTCGAGCTCCAGGCCCGATTCGACGAGCAGGCCAACATCGCCTGGGCCCGTGCCCTCGAGGAGGCCGGTGTCCAGGTCATCTACGGACTGGTCTCCCTCAAGACCCACGCCAAGATCTCGATGGTGGTGCGGCGAGAGCAGGACCGGATCCGGCGCTACTGCCACATCAGCACCGGCAACTACAACTCCCTGACGGCCAGGGCCTACGAGGACGTGGGACTGTTCACCGCCGACCCCGCCATCGGCGCAGACATCGGAGAGCTGTTCAACCTCCTGACCGGCTCGGGCGACCCCCCCACCTTCCGTCGCCTGCTGGTCTCGCCGGTGTCCACCCGTGACCGACTCGTGCAGGCCATCGAGGCCGAGACGCGGGCCGGTGCCAACGGCCGCATCGTGCTCAAGACCAACGGTCTCACCGATCCCGCCACCATCGATGCCCTCTACCGGGCCTCCCGGGCGGGCGTGGAGGTGGACCTGATCGTCCGGGGCCGTTGCTGCCTCCAACCCGGTGTCCCGGGCCAGTCCGAACGGATCTCGGTCCGGTCCATCGTGGGTCGCTACCTCGAGCACTCCCGCCTGTTCCGGTTCGGCGGGATCGGGGGACGCCCGCTCGAGGTGTGGATCGGTTCGCCCGACCTCATGGAGCGGAACCTCGAACGCCGGGTGGAGGTAACCGTTCCCATCGAGGATCCCGAGATCCAACGTCGGGTGGTCGGGATGCTCGACCTCGCTCTCCTCGATGAGGCCAACTCCTGGCTGCTCCAACGGGACGGGAGCTGGACGCGGGTGGCACCCAACCTCGGACCCGGCACCCTGGGGTTCAACCTCCAGGATCACTTCCAAACACAGGCCCTCGAATCCCGCCGGCCTCGGCACGACGGCGCGCTGCTGGCTGTGCCATCGGCGCCAGCGATGCCGGCACCCGATCCCTCGAAGGTGCAGCCGGTTCCGAACCGTGACCGTCGCCGCTGGTCTCTCCGACGTCGGTGAGGCCGTCGAGGACGTTGTCCGAGGCGCGGCCGGCCTCCCCGCTCACCGGGCTCGGATAGGTCACCACTCCCGCCGGCTGGGCGGGCCCGGCGTGGCGGCGATGACGCAGGAATTGCCGGAGTCTCCGGTAGGACGGCCGTCGTTCGAACTCGAGCGAGGCGTAGGCCAGGCCGCCAAAGGGAATCGGCAGCCAGAAGTTCACCGCCCGATAGGCCAGCACCCCGGAAAGGGCCTGGCCTGCCGTTGGCCCGAAGCCGGTGATCATCGACACCAGCACGAACTCCACGACCCCGAGCCCCCCGGGGGTGATCGGGATGGCCGCCAGGATGTTGGCCAGCCCGTAGGCCATCAGCAGGTCGATGGGGGAGATGAAGTGACTGAACGCAGCGACGAACACCCACAGGGAGGCCGCGTCCAGCAGCCAGTTGGCGGCGGCCCAGCCGATGGCCCTGCGGGTCAGCCGGCGGTCCTCCATGAGCACGGCGAACCGTTCGGCCAGCCGCTCCACCAGGGCGGTGGTGCGGTCGGCGTCGAGGAACCGGATCCGGCCGGCGATGCGCCGGATGACCCGGCTGGCGCGCTGCTGACCCTTGGTCAGCAGGTAGAAGAGGCCACCGAAGGCACCGAGCAGGATGACACCGATGCCGGCCGCCACGAAGACCAGGATGGATGCCGACTGCGACTGACCGCCGTGGTGACTGGCCGGGGCATGGAAGCCGTGGGTGACCAGGAAGGCCACCAGTGAGAGCCAGAACACCACGTTGAGCACCACCGCGGAGCCGATGCCCTGGGTCCCGAGGGCCAGCCCGGCGTCCGCCCGGCTCACCCCCGATTGGGTGAGGAGCCGGTAGCCGAGCGCCGCCCCCGGGGCGGTGCCGCCCGGGGAGACGTGGCTGAGCGAGAGCGTCGACATGTTGATCCGGAACAGCCGGAGGCGCCGGGGCCCGTCGTTCGGGAGTACCGCATGGGTGAGCTGGGTATAGGCGGCGAGTGCACCGATCTCGAGGAGCACCCCGAGCGCCAGGTACTCGATGTGGATATGGGCCAGCGAGCGGACCTCGGCCTGGTGGCTGGCCAGCAGGGGCAGCGCCACATAGAAGACGAAGAGGAAGACGATCAGGGTGCCGACGCTCAGCCGGACATCCCGGTGGACGAACGGGCCGCGATACCACCACCGGTGGCGAGGTTGGGCCGCCACGTCCTCCTTCTCGACCACCATCACCTTTATGTTGGCACGCCACGACCCCTTGGACCTGACATGCTGGCTTCGTGTCCGAGTCGGCCGAGAGGGATGCAACGATCGGGAGTCCGCCCGTGGTAGGGGACGAGGGACCGGATCGACAGGCGACCGCGGTGCAGGATGATGTGGCGCCGGCGGGTCGTTCGACGCCTCCCGGACCGGCCACCGTGATCAACGAGTCGGCCGTCGAGGCCCTCGACCGCGAAGTGGGACCCGACGCGCCCCGCCGGGAGCGCCTGTTCGCGGCGGCGTCGGCCAAGGGCGTGCCCCTGCGCACCATCCTCACCGTCGATGCCGTGGTCATCGCCACCTGGGTGCTCTACCGGCTCCTGGGCCGACTGCGTGAGGTCATCCTCTGGGTCCTCATCGCCGCCTTCATCGCCCTCGTGCTCAATCCAGCGGTCAACTTCCTCCAGCGGCACCGGTTTCGCCGGGGGACGGCCATCGGCGTGGTCTTCGCCACCGCCGTCCTGGGCTTCGCCGGCCTGCTGGGCCTGTTCGGCTATCCGCTGGTCAACGCCCTCACCCATGTGGCCGAGCGGCTGCCGACCATGGTCAACCAGGTCCAGAAGGGTCATGGCTGGTTGGCCCACCTTCTGCAGCGCGTTCACCTCTTGAGCTGGGTGCAGAAGAACAGCCCCAGGTTGAAGACCGCCGCCAACAACCTCAGCAAGCCGGCCCTCAGCGTCGGCACGAACCTGGGCAAGGCGGTGTTCTCCACCATCCTGGCCCTCACGACCATCGGATTCCTGTCCCTGTTCATGCTGCTGGAGGCCCCCAACCTTCGGCGCAGCCTCCTCGGCTCCATGCGACCCGAGCGGCGCGTTGTCATAGAGGACGTGGCCCAGCAGGTCTCCCGCCAGGTCACCGGCTATGTCCTGGGCAGCATTGCGCTCTCCCTCATGTTCGGTGTGGTGATCCTGGTCACCATGTTGATCCTCGGCGTACCCTTCGCCCTCCTCATCGGGCTGTGGGTGGCCCTAGTGGCGATGATTCCCCTGGTCGGGGGATTGATCGCTGGCGCCCCCAGCGTGGTCATCGCCTTTCTCCACTCTCCCGGTGCCGGACTGGTCACGCTCATCGTCTTCCTCGGGTTCCAGCTAGTGGAGAACCACTTCCTCTATCCGGTGGTGATGAGCCGGTCGGTGCGGATGAACCCGCTCTGGGTCCTCCTCTCGGTGTTGATCGGCGCCAATCTCGGGGGTGCCTTCGGTTCGGCCCTGGGCGCGCTCACCGGCGCGCTCATCGCCATCCCGGTGGGCGGTGCCATTCAGGTGGTCTTCCGCGAGGTGTGGCAGCACACCAGGGCATCGGGGACCTCCCCGCCCGACGAAGTGGGCGATCCGGTACGGGAGCCGAGCCCCGCGGATCGGTGACCGAACGGTCCCTCTCCGCCCGCGGGGCCGGGCGCGCACCGATTGCCATCGGACCTGTCTCGTAAGCTGCCCCCTATGAATGTGCTGGTGGTGCTGCCGACGTACAACGAATCGCAGAACATCGACCGGGTACTGCGACGGATCCGGGATTCGCTGGACGCCGCCACGGTCTTGGTGGTGGATGACGGGAGCCCCGACGGCACCGCGGATATCGCCGAAACGCTGGGGAAGGAGCTGGGCAATATCGAGGTCATGCGCCGACGCGAGAAGTCGGGCCTCGGCAGCGCCTACCGGGCAGGTTTCCGGTGGGGACTGGCGCGCGATTTCGACGTCTGTGTGGAGATGGACTCCGACCTCTCCCATGAGCCGGAGGCGCTCCCGGCACTCGTTGGGGCGCTGTCCCCGAATTGTGAGCTGGCTGTGGGGTCGCGGTACATCCCCGGGGGCTCCATCCCCAACTGGGCGTGGCACCGCCGCCTCCTCTCCAGGGGGGGCAACGTCTATGCCTCCGCCCTGCTCGGGCTCGGGGTGGCCGATTCGACCTCGGGGTTCCGGGCCTACTCGGCCACGGTGCTCCGCCGCATCGAGCTCGATCGGATCCGGGCCGACGGCTACGGATTCCAGATCGAGATGACCTATCAGGCCCAGCGGGCCGGGGCCTCGGTGCGGGAGGTGCCCATCCGGTTCGTCGACCGGGTGGAAGGCGAGTCGAAGATGTCCACGTTCATCGTGGTCGAGGCCTTCGGCCTGGTGACCTGGTGGGGAGCGCAGCGGTTGGTGGGACGACTGCGGAAGGGATCTCAGCCTGCTCGCACATGACCCTGTGCCGGTCACCGGCACCCGGCGGATCCCGGTCGACGACGACGAGCCCACGATCATCGCCATGCTGCCCGACCTCTCCCGGGAGGCGGTGGTCCCGGATGCTGGCCTCCATTGAGCGGGGATCGGGTCCTCCGGTGGTGCTGCTCCACGGCCAACCCGGGTCGGGCTCCTCGTGGGATCCGGTCACGCGGCGGTTGGAGCGGGAGTTCCGCGTCCTCGCCCCCGACCGCATCGGCTACGGGGCCTCCGTCGGCGAGGCGAGGGGTCTGGCCGACAACGCCGAACTGGTAGCGGCCCTGATCCGAGCCACGGGCGCGGCGCCGGCCACCGTGGTGGCCCACAGCTGGGCCGGGGGTGTGGCCGTGCTGTTGGCGGATCGCCACCCGGGGATGGTGCGGAGCCTGGTGCTGGTGGGCGCAGCCTGCACCCCCGACAGTCTCAATGCCCTCGACCGATGGCTCAACCTCCCGCTCGTGGGTGATGCACTGACCGTGGCCGGCCTGCTCGGCATCGGGGAGGTGCTGCCGCGGATCCGCCGCTTCGTCCGCTACGCACCGCCTCGCTATCGGGACCAGCTGGCCGCGTTGCTTCCGGACCAGGGGGTCCTGGGTGGCGAGCCCGGCGCCCTCGGTCGGCACAAGCGGACGTTCATGATCGAGCAGCGGGCCATCGTCGACGAGATGCCCCGGGTCACCGCAGCCCTCGGCGGACTCGAGCTCCCGGTGGCCGTGGTCCACGGCGAGTGGGACGTCGTGGTGCGACCCCGGGCCGCGGTCAGCCTGGCCCGGTCCATACCCGGGGCGGATCTGACCCTGCTGCCCCGGGCCGGTCACTTCGTGGTCCGCGACGACCCTGACTCGCTGGTCGACGTGATCCGTCGCACGGCGCAGCGTTGACGAGGCGGGAGGACGCGGGCTGGAAGCGGTCGCCGACAACGAGAGCGGGCTCCGGGCCCGCCTCAGCGCACCACCTGGCGGCGCTCGGGCCCCTGCGAGGTCGAGAACAACCGGCCCGGGGCGAGGGCGTCGAAGACGGCGGTGAATTTGAGCGTGGCCTCCACCAGCTCGGTACTGGGCTCGGATCCGGCCACGATGCCCACCCCGGCGGTCAGGCGTGCGGTGGGCCCACTGATGGTCATGGATCGGATCCCGAGCTCCCAGTGCCCGTCACCGCGGGCGTCCACGTAGCCGACCGGTCCGGCATAGTTGCCCCGCGAGCGAGGTTCGAGACGGTCGATGAGGCGGCGGGCCTCCGCCGTGGGAACGCCTCCCACCGCCGGCGTGGGATGGAGGGCCGCCACCAGGTGGAGTGCGCTCGGGAGCCGTCCGTCGGGGGCCCGGGCCAAGGTGCCGGTCACCGAGGTGCCCAGGTGGGTGAGGTTGTGCAGGTGGACCAGGTCGGGACGGGACGGTACGTCGAGTTCGGCGCAGAGCGGTGTGAGGGCGGCAACGATTGCCTCCACCACGAGCCGGTGCTCGTTGCCGTCCTTCGGCGACCGGAGCAGTTCGCGGGGAAGGACGCTGTCGGGGCCGCCGGTCAGATGGTCGGTCGTCCCGGCCAGCGGCCGGCTGTGGACCCGCGACCCCGACCGGTCCACCAGGAGCTCCGGGCTGGCGCCCACGAACCGGCCGTCCGCCGTGGGGAGGGCGAAGACGGCACAGCTCGGTTCGAGTTGATGCCAGCGGCGGAGCAGTCCGCCGGTGTCGATGGTCCCGCCCAGCGTCACGTCCACCTGGCGGGCCAGCACCACTTTGGCCAGCTCACCCCGGCCGATGGACTCGAGCGCCTCGGCCACCATGGCTTCGAAGGATTCATCGGAGGAGAGGGGATCGATCGACGGTGGTTCAGGCGGAGCATTCGTCGGGATCGGCCCCCGGGCGGCCCGGGCCCGGAGCCACGAGCGAAGGCCCGCCGGGCCGGAGGGCAGGTCGGTTCGGTTGGCGGCGACGAGGGTGACCCACTCCTGTCCGGAGGTGTCCGCCCCGTAGGTGACCTCGGGAACCACCAGTGATGCCGGTTCGGACCGGTCGAAGGGCAGGGCCCCGAACCCGATGACCCCGGCCCCGCTGGGGCCGAACCGATCCTCGCAGGGGATCGACGCCAGCGCGGCCATGGCCAGGTCGAGGTCGGCG
>DASZJN010000334.1:0-6799 GCA_035948045.1 Acidimicrobiales bacterium
CTCGGCGTGGGCGGGCAGGCCCTCGGTCTCGGCCAGGGTCACCACGTGCGGGCCGAGGACCTCGAGGGCCTTCTCGCTGACCGTGATGGCGTGGAGGTGACGTCGGAAGTCGTCCACCCTCAGGGCACTGGCGAAGCGAGCGGTCCGGTTGGTCGGGAGGACGTGGTTGGGACCGGCCAGGTAGTCGCCCACGCTGGCCGGGGAGTTCGTCCCCACGAAGATGGCACCGGCCGAGGTGATGCGGGACACCAATGACTCGGCATCGTCCGTCAGCAGCTCGAGGTGCTCGGGAGCGACGATGTTGGCCACGGCGCACGCCTGCTGGGCGTCTTCCACCATCACCACATAGCCGCCGGCGTCGAGCGTGGCCTCGAGGTCGCCCCGGCGCGGGGAGGCCGCCACGATGCGGTCCACCTGGGCAGTGACCGCATCGGCCACTGCCTCCGACCAGGTCAGCAGCCAGGCCAGCCCGTCGGGCCCGTGCTCGGCCTGGACGACCAGGTCGATCGCCGCCAGTTCGGTGGGGGTGCTGGGGCCGGCGATCACGACCACCTCGGAAGGCCCGGCAAAGGCAGACGCCACGCCGACCACCCCCGACACCTGGCGTTTGGCCTCGGCCACGTAGCGGTTGCCGGGGCCGACGATCACATCGACCGGTTCGATCGATTCGGTTCCATAGGCCATGGCGGCGATGGCCTGGGCTCCGCCCACCCGATAGACCTCGTGGATCCCCGCCACCGCGGCCGCGGCCAGGGTGGCGTCATCGATGTGCCCGTCGGGCCCGGGCGGAACGCAGAGGACGATCGACTCGACCCCGGCAACCTGGGCGGGAACGGCGCACATGAGCACCGTCGACGGGTAGCGGGCCCGGCCACCCGGCGCATAGCAACCGGCGCGGCCGACCGGTCGCACCAGGTGGCGCACCCCGATGCCACCCGATTCGAAGTCGGCGATCGGCGCCTCGCCCGACTCGTGGGCGTGGTAGGCCAGGATTCGATCGTGGGCCACGTCGAGCGCGTCCTGGAGCTCGGAGGGCACCCGTCGCAGGGCGGCTTGGATCTCCTCCTCGGGAACCCGCAATTCGTCGAGCTGCACGCCGTCGAACTGCTCGGTCAGACGGCGCAGCGCGGCATCGCCGTCGCGGCGCACCTCGCCGATGATGGCCGCCACCGGTGCGGAAGAGCGGTCCTGCTCGTGGGTCGGACGCGGCAGTGCCTCCCGCAGGGCCTTGCGGTCACCCGTGAAGCCGCGGAAGTCGAGCCGACGGAGCGTCATAGCCCATCGATGCTACCGGACCCCCAACCCCGGCCGGCCCCCGCGCGGAACCGCGAAGCGGCTTTCGTGCCGGGTGAACAGGAGTGCCATGATCGGGCCATGTCCGCCAGCCCTGCAGAACTTTCCTCGCTCGCCACCGCCCTCGACGAATTGACCCGCCGGCTGACCGTCCACGCCGACGCCGCCGACGCGGCCAAGGATGAGGAGACAGCACGGGAGCTCTTCGCCATCGAACGTGCCCTCAACAGCGCCAACCGGCGACTGGCCCGACTTTCGACAACCCTCCGGCGCCGTTGACCGTCCCAGGTGTACGGCCCTCGACCGAGCTCACGGTCAACCGGGGCGCACACGCGGCGAAGGCACCCCGAAGGGTGCCTTCGCGCGAGCGGGTCGGGCGGCGGATCCCGAGCACCGCTCAGCGGAACCAGTTGGCGGGAACCGGTTCCGAGACCTCTAGACCATCACGTTTTTGGGCCGATTACCAGTCAGGAGAACCAAATTCATCCGCCGTCGCCGGCAGATTGCGAAGCTCCGAATCCAAATGCCCAGGTAGCAGCATTCCTTTCCGCAGCCCTCGTTCTCACGCGCCCTTCCATGGCGACGGGCTGACGGGCAGGGATGCGGTCACCGGGCTGAAGGACAGAAATCCGACAGGACACACTCGCCACAGCGAGGAGTCCGGGCCTGACAGATCGCCCGACCATGCAGGATGAGCCGGAGGCTGAATCGCCCCCGCTCGGAGGCGGGGATCATTCCGTTGAGCACCCCCTCCACCTTCACCGGATCCTTCTCGTCGGTGAGGCCCAACCGATGGGACAGGCGTAGGACATGGGTGTCGACCGGGAGCCCCGGAAGCCCGAAGTCCACGCTGCGCACCACGTTGGCCGTCTTGCGGCCCACTCCGGGCAGGGTCACCAGATCCTCCATGGCTGAAGGGACCTCTCCGCCGAACCGTGCGACCACCCCCCCGGCCATGCCGACCAGGCTGCGGGCTTTGGACCGGAAGAACCCGGTGGACCGGATCAGGGCCTCCAGCTCGGCGAGATCGGCACCGGCCAGGGAGGGCGGATCGGGATAGCGGGCGAACAGCGCCGGAGTGGTGAGGTTGACCCGCTCGTCGGTGCTCTGGGCCGAGAGGATGGTGGCCACCAGGAGCTGGAAGGGGTCGGCATGGTCCAGTGCACAGAGCTCACGCGCCGAGCCGGGGTACAGCTGGGTCAAGCGCTCATTGGTGACCCGGGCGCGTCCGGACGGGGTGCGGGGTCGGGCCACGGCCGCAGACTACCGGTAGCGTCAGCCGGATGGACGGCCTCGACATCACGGTGGTGTCGGCACCCGAACCCCCCGTGGTGGACGAGATCCTCGCCCTCCTCGATCGCTCAGCCCGCGCCACCGGGCACGACGCCATCAGTGAGCACAAGCGGATGGAACTGCTGCGCGGCCGTGATGCGTTGGACCCCGCCACCACCGCACCGCCCGATCGCCTCATCGCCGGCGTCCTGGCCAGGCTCCGAGAGGCTGCGGACCTCATCGGTTACGCGCACGTTGGCGGCGACCCGGCCACGCGGGACTACGCCATGGAGCTGACCGTCGACCCGGGTGCCGATGATGCCCCAGCCATTGCCGACGCGCTGTTGGGCGCCTCCGTCGAGCAGGTGATGGCACTCGGGGGTGGGAACTTGCGACTGTGGCGTTCGAAGGCCTCGGCGGCCGACGATGCCCTTGCGTCGGTGCACGGATTCCACCTCGAGCGGAACCTCATCCAGATGCGGTGCCCCCTCCCATTGCCGGGGCCTGTCGCCGGCTCGGCCCCGGCGGCGCCCATCGCCACCCGGCCGTTCCGTCCCGGGGGCGACGAGGAGGCCTGGCTGGCGACGAACAACCGGGCCTTTGCCTCCCACCCGGAGCAGGGCCACTGGGACCTTGCCACCCTGCTCGAACACGAGAGGGAACCATGGTTTGACCCCGAGGGCTTCCTCTTGCTCGAGGAGGGGGGACGGCTGGTCGGCTCGTGCTGGACGAAGATCCATGCCTCTACCGATCCTCCGCTCGGGGAGATCTATGTCATCGGCGTGGACCCGGAATTCCACGGCCGCGGATGGGGCAGGGCGCTGACCCGGGCCGGACTGGACTGGTTGGCCGGGCGCGGACTGCAAGTGGGGATGCTCTACGTGGATGCCGACAATCGGGCCGCCGTCTCGATGTACCGGTCGATGGGGTTCGCTGAGGACCACGTCGACCGGGCCTACCTGACGACCATCGACCCGGCCTGAACGCCGTCGTCCCCGGCCACGAACCCGACAGCGGCCTTCAGCCGCCATGTGATCGCGGCGTCGCTCGCGCTACCCGGCACCCACCAGGTGCCCGACCGAATAGGTGACCCCGGCCGCGATGCCGGAGATCAGCAGCTGACGGCTGGCCGACCACAGCCATGACCGCCCGGTGAAGTGAGCCAACGCCCCACCGACGCTGAACGCGCCGACGGCCCCGAGGACCACCGACCACCACGTCGCTGCGGCTCCGACGGTGAACAGCCACGGAAGCAACGGGATGAAGGCACCCAGGGCGAACATCACGAACGATGATCCTGCGGCCTGCAGCGGATTGCCGGTCTCATCGGGATTGATGCCCAGCTCCTCGCGGGCATGGGTCTCGAGCGCCAGTTCGGGATCGCGCATCATCTTGGCCGAGAGCTCCTCCGCCATGGCGGCGTCGAGTCCCCGGCTCTTGTAGATGGCGGCCAGCTCCCGGCGTTCGTCCTCGGGCTCGTGGCGGATGGCCTGTCGCTCCACATCCAGCTCGCGCAGCATCAATTCGGACTGGGCCCGCATCGAGATGTACTCCCCCGCCGCCATCGAGAACGCGCCGGCGATCAGACCGGCTATCCCGGCCAGGCGGACCGCTCCGGGCGACGCGTGGGCACCGGCCATCCCCAGGATGAGGGCGACGTTGGAGACCAGGCCGTCGCTCACGCCGAAGACCGCGGCCCGGGCTCCGCCTCCCTGCAGGTTCCGATGACTGTGCCCCGCGTCCACGGGGCCAGCGTACCGACAGCATCCCCCTAAGGAACGGCTGATCTTCGGACCAAGGAGCGCCTCACCCGCCTGACGGCCGTAGATGCGGGTGGTCGGTCGGGGTCCCGCTCCCGTACAGTCTGGGACATGGCTACCACTGTGCAGGGCATCGAGAAATTCCACGATCTGGTCGGACAGCATCTGGGCTACAGCGACTGGCATCGCATCGAGCAGGAGCAGATCAACCTGTTCGCCGACGCCACCGGAGACCACCAGTGGATCCATGTCGATCCCGAGCGGGCCAAGGACGGCCCCTTCGGATCAGCCATCGCCCACGGATACCTGACCCTCTCGCTGGCCCCGGTGTACATGGGGGAGGTGCTGGTGGTCGAGGGCACCACCATGGGAATCAACTACGGCTGCAACAAGGTGCGCTTCCCCGCTCCGGTGCCGGTCGGCAGCAATCTCCGGTTGGGGGCCGCGGTGGCGGGTGCGGAGGATGTCGCCGGCGGTGTCCAGGTCATGTTGGACCTGACCTTCGAGACCGAAGGCTCCACCAAGCCAAGCTGCGTGGCCCAGGTGGTCTACCGCTACTTCCGCTGATCCTTGGCCGGCCCGGCGCCGGGACTCTGGGGGACGCACCCCGCGCTCATACGATACGAGCGATTACTCCTAGAGTGGTGGTATGGAGATGCGGGTCGAGCAGCTGTCGGTCGGGGCCGGCGTGTCGGTCGACACCATCCGCTACTACCAGAGCAAGGGACTGCTCGAGCCGCCCCGCCGCCAGGGCCGTGTGGCCTGGTACGACGCGGGTCACCTCGAGCGGCTGGCCCGCATCCGGTCCCTCCAGCAGCGGGGCTTCACCCTGGCCACCATCGTGCGGCTGGTCACCGGGGATCTCGATGCCGCCGACGAGGCCCTGGTGGGCGAGCTGTCCGGAGCCCAACCGGTTGGCGCCGCCCGACAGTCCCCCGGGCTCGACGATCTGCCGGCCTCGGACCCGGAGCCGGGCGACGACCGGCTGACCGTCACCGACAGCGGTAGAGCCTTCACGCTGGCTGAGCTGGCCGACGAGACCGGGGTTCCGTTGGCCCTGCTCAAGGCCGTGGAGGCCGAAGGGCTCCTCATCCCGCGACGGGTGGCCGGCCGCCAGCGGTACACGGAGGACGACGTGGCGGCGGCCAAGGCCGGCCTGCTCCTCCTCGAATGGGGCATTCCACTCTCCGCCCTGCTGGAGCTGGCCCGCCGCCACCATGACGCGACCGAGGCGGTGGCCCGGGAGGCGGTGGCCATGTTCTCGGCCCATGTGCGGGGCCCGCTTCGTGACGGCCTTCCGGTCGGCCCCGAGGAACGGTCGGCATCGGAGACGGCCGGCGGAGCCGGCGTCGACCGACTCCTCCAGGCGTACTCGGAACTCCTCCCAGCAGTGGATGCCCTGGTCGGGCACCACTTCACACGAACCCTGGTCAAGGTGGCGCTCGACCACGTGGAGCAGGTCGGTTCCGAGGAGGAGCGACGGGCCGTGTGGGAGAAGGTCGGCGGCGACACCACCGCCGTCGCGGTGGCCAAGGGTCAACAGGCGGCGGCGCCGATCCCATGAATGATCCCTCGCCGGCCCCGGCCTCCGCCGTCTCGCTGGATCAGGCCGCCGGGGCAGCCGAGGTCGATCTCCCCACCGGTCGGGAGAAGACCGAACTGGTGCGTTCGATGTTCGACACCATTGCTCCGCGCTATGACCTGGTTAATCGCATGATCACCTTCGGTCTGGATATGCGCTGGCGCAGGCGCTCGGCTCGAGCGTTGGGTCTGCCGGCGGGATCTCGCGTTCTCGATCTGGCCTCGGGGACCGGGGATTTCCTCACCATCCTGAGCGCCGCAGGCCTGCGACCGTTCGGCATGGACCTGTCGTGGGGGATGCTGGTTGCGAACCACACCGGGCTTCCCCTGGCTCAAGCCGACGGGGCCCACCTCCCGCTGACCGATGGGTCGCTCGACGGCATCACCTGCGGATATGCCCTCCGCAATTTCACCGAGCTCGGCCAGGTGTTCGCCGAATTCGGTCGCACCGTGAGGCCCGGTGGCCGCATCAGCCTGCTCGAAGTGGCGGAGCCGCGCCATGGAGTGCTGCGCCTGGGTCACCGGATCTGGTTCCGGCGGGTCGTACCGGTCCTCGGTGGACTGGTCTCCGATGCTGCGGCCTACCGCTATCTGCCCCGGTCGACGGCGTACCTGCCCTCCACGGCCGAGCTGCGGCGGATGCTGATGGATGCCGGGTTCTCGGCGGTGAACCAGCGCCCGCTCTCCGGTGGGCTGAGCCAGCTCATCACCGCCACCCGCCAGGGTCGTCCGTGACCCGTTCGCCCGAACACATCGTGGCCCTGCGCCTCCCCCTCGACGCGGGTCCTCCCATCGACCCCTTCGCCCTGGCCGGAGCGGACGGCATCCTCTTCCACACCGCGGAGCGGGCCCTGGTGGGCCTGGGCAATTCTCTCTCGGTGGCCCTCCCCCAC
>DASZJN010000335.1:0-10838 GCA_035948045.1 Acidimicrobiales bacterium
TCATCAAAACCCAGCTCCGAACCACAAAAGGGGGTGTCAGGAAAAAACGAGCCCAGAGGCCCAGTTCAAGGGCAAAATAACGTCAACGGGTGGAAAGGATCACCCGAAACCATTTCGGACAACATCAGCCGAAGCTCTACACAGGCTCCAGGTCAGGTGTACGACCACGCCTGATCTTTGACCGAGTTTCGGCTGCTGCAATGACCGGCTGAATCCAAGTCCCTTTAGTTGACACGGATGTACCAATCATCGAGGATCGGTTGGCCGAGATCGTAGGCATTGAATGCCTAAGAGCAGGCCAAGAACTTCTGCCACGACGCCCTGAGCAACGCCGACAGGACCCCACCCCGCCAGCACGCCTGCGTGCCTCCGCTAATCCGGGGAATCGCCAAACCCGGCGAGCGGGGTTCCGCCACTCCGCTCCGGGTCTGGCAAAACCCTACCCGCCGTGTATTCGAAGCTGACAGGGTGCTTGGATGACGATTGGCGGCGTTGATTTGATCGGTCGCACGTCCTCGAGGCCTCAACGTCCGCTCGGCCGAGTGGATCGGCGCTACGCACGGCGACCAGGACCAAGTGCATTTGTATGCGTGCGGGACAGCAGCTGTCCTTTGGCCGTTCGCGTCCACGAGTTGATCGTCAAACTTTCGGCTTACCTTGCGCCGGCAGATCACCGGTTCTGCGGGTTGGAGATGGCCCGGGAACTGATCTGACCCGAGCGTGCAACAACCTTGGCAGGACCGTGCCGCGCGGGCAGGTCAGGTCATGCAGGCGATGGCCGCCCCGGTATCGAGGTCCTTGAGCGCCGCCGAGGACTTGGCCAGCCCGCTTGTCGTCACCGGTTCGGCCTGGAGGCCGGCGAAAGCGGCGGCGAAGACCGCGGAGGCGTAGGCGTAGGCCGCCATCTTGCGGACATCGAGCCACTGACGATCGGGATCGAGGGTCGGTCCTCCCGCCCGCGCCAGCCCGTCACGGTAGCGAGTGAGCAGGGCCTCACCGTGCCGTCGGCGTTGGTCGGTGTCCAGGCCCAACACGAGGAAATAGGTCAGGTCCCGGGTCCCGCTTCCCCGACGCAGAACCTGCCAATCGAAGAGGCCACCCCGGAGGCCTCCGCCCGAGCCCGGCGATGCGTCGATGAAGTAGACGTTGCCGGGGTGCGGATCGCCGTGCAGGAGGGTATGGGGCCCCGCATCGAGCTCGTCGGCCACTGCCAGGTAGCGGGCCAGGATCTTGACCCCCTCCCGAGGGACATACTCGAGATGGTCCTTGGCCACCTTCCTCCCGGCCGCCACCAGCGCCTTCTGGATGATCGGAAGCTGCGGGTCGCCGCTGTTGGTGGTCACCCAGGCCAAGCCGCCCGGACCGGGATCGGTGAATCGGGGCGACTCCCAGAACGCGCCGTGCAGACGGGCCAGGGTGTCGACGACCGCCTCGGCCTCGGGCAGGGTCACCCCTCCGACGGTGTCGGTGTACCGCGCCCCCCTGGCCGTCAGGTCTTCGATGACGATGGCGAACCGCTTGGTACGAGGGTCGTGGTCCAGTGCCACGACCGCCGGCGTCTCGATGTCGAGCCCCGGGGACACGTCGCGGTAGAAGCCGAGCTCACTGCGCCCCAGGTTGCTGAGATTGGTGAAGATCCTCGTGACCGTCTTGGTCGGGGCGATCTTGACGAACACCGACGCCGGCACGGCGGCGTCAGGGGAGTCGAGCAGGAGCCGTGCCCGGTCGGTGGTCCCGGCGGTGAGGTCGACCGCTCTGACTCCGGTCACCTCGACGCCCAGCAGCCGGCTGAGATAGTCACTGTCGACAGCCTCGATGGTGCGTGGCACCGCCGAGCGGCGGTCGAGGCGATCGGCAGCCACCCGGCCAACTTCCAGGCCCATCTGGGCGACCGAGGCCAGCATGGAGCGGTGACGGCCGGGCGGGGCCGGACGCAGCGAGCTCACGTCGACCGACCGCGTCGCCGTGCTGTGGGTCTCCTGGTCCTCCACTCTCCCGACCGGAAGCAGCCGGGGTCGTCAGTGATCGGACCGGACATCGCCGACCAGGCCGCACGTCGTCGGAGCGGGCCTTCCGCGCAAGCGGTCGGCAGCCCAGGCCAGGATGCGGGGCACCGCTTGGAAGGTGACCTGGTCGTGGCCGGCCCCGGGGTAGTGGACGTAGTCGACGCCGTCACCAGCCGGGCACGCCGTCCGGGACACGAATGCGTCGGTCAGGGCTGCCGGCACCTGGTTGTCGCCGGTGCCCTGGACGATGAGCATCGGCGCGGCCGTCCTCACCTGTCCGGGGTCGTTGGCGTGGGCGTGGGCCACGAGGACGGGATTGGAGGACGCGCCGGGTTGGAACTCGTTGCGCGACGCCTTGCCGGAGAGCACCGCCACCAGCCCGTTGTCGCAGTGCCGGGGCACGATCCGCTGGGCCAGGGCGGCGCCCGTCGGGGTGAAGACGGCGGAGGCCGGGAGGTCGGGATAGGTCTGTGACCACGTCCATCCGATGAGGGTGAAGTAGGCCAGGTCGTCCGGGGAAGGCAGCGCTCCAATGGCCGCCACGATGGTGGACAGGCCGGTAGCCGGGGCCGCGGCGACGACGCCGATCACATGGAGGGATGGCGCATACGACGGGGCCAGTTCGCCGGCGAAGAGGGCGGCCTGGCCACCCTGCGAATGGCCGTAGATGAGAGTGGTGGTACTGACGGACAGGCCGGGCAGTTGGCGGGCGGCCACGGCGGCGTCCAGGGTCCCGTAGCCTTCGCTCGCCCCCACCAGGTAGGGGTGGATTCCCGCCGGCGCCCCGAGGCCCTGGTAGTCGGTGGCGGCCACCAACCATCCCGCCTGCAGATACCGGCCGAGGTCCGGTACCGGGTACGGGCCCTCCCCTTCCATGCTGTTGAACAGCGACGGTGCGCATTGGACCGCGGCCCCGGTGGTCCCGTGCGCCCAGGCCAACACCGGGTACCCGCCGGCCGGTGCCGGTCGGGCCGGGACCGCCACGTATCCCGAAACGGCGATGTCGGCCCCGGTGATGGTGCGTGAGTGATAGAGGATCCGCCACAGCGCGGCGTCCGACGGTACGCCCCCCGCCCCCTGCACGAGCTGGTCGCGGATCAACGTCCCGGGCGGAGCAGGTGGGAGCGGGTTTGGTGGGGCGTAGAAGGCGGTGGGACCGGCCGCGGTGGCCGAGGCCGGCACCGCATCGCTCCCGCGGTGAGCCGGGCCGGAGGTAGCCGCGGAGCCGCAACCGGCCAGCGCCACGCCCACGATGAGGATCAGGGCGGTGGTGGCAGCGATGGCCGTGGCGTGCGGCATCCCGGAGGCCACGTCGTTGCCGGGATGACCATCGGCGGGGTTCCCCGGGATTCCGGTCGTCGGTGAGCCGCCTCTCACGCCGGCGCCCGGGTCGACGACGAGCGGGGGCCGGCGCTCAGGAACCGACCTGTCCCAGGAACGGAACCAGGTGGTCGAAGAAGACGTTGTTGGGATACGCACCGGCCGGGTCGTTGTGGGCGTAGGTGGTCTGGCGGTTGACCAGGGTGAGGTTTCCCGCCGGGATGTTTGACTGTTGGGCCAGGAGCGTGGCCGTGTCGAGGACGCCCTGGCCACCCAGCGCGGCCCCGAAGGCGTAGATCCGGAGACTCTGTGGGAGCTGGTGACCCATGGTGGCGTTCACCTCCAGCACGCCCTGCGCCGGATTGGCATTGCCGTTGGCCACCGCGCCCGTGTCGTCGGTCAGGCGTTGAGGGAAGTACCACTCGGTGCCGTCGACGCTCTGGTAGCCGGCCCCTGAGAACATGGTGGCGAACCGGTTGATCGGGGTGAGCGCTCCGGTCCCGTCCCAGCCGTGGACCGGGCCCGTGGCCGTCAGGCCCGTGCCGAGGTGGGCCTGCGCCGCCATCAAGCTCGCGGGTGACGTCCCCACGTTGAGGGCGTAGCCGTACTGGCCGACGTTGTTCACCCGCACGGGTGGGACGATGGAGGCAGGCAGCAGGCCCGAGGTCTGGCCCAGCGACGGTGCGTTGGGATCGAGGAGCGCCGCGGCCGATCCGGAGGCGCTGAACACCCCGGCGTAAGGCGCGGTGATCCCCCCGAAGGAGAGCCACGGGGAGGCGGAGGTGGCGTCGAGCGCCTGCACTTCCTGGGTGGCCTGCGCTGACGTCACCGGGACCGGATTGCTGCCGCCGTCGATGTACACCAGCCCGGCCAGATCCTTCGCCCCCGCCTGACCGTTGAAGTCCCAGGTGGCGTAGGCGGTCACCACCGAGCCCCCCAACGAATGCCCGCCCAGCACGACCTTGCCCCCCAGCTTCCGAGCCGACCCGATGACCTGGTGCAGGTCCTGGACGGCCACATTCATGCCCCACTGCTTGGCGAAGGCGACCGTCGCATCCGGGATGATCCGGAAGTGGGGTTGCACGCTCGTGTCCTTGATGTAGCCGAGGTAGTAGTTGAACAATTGGGTGGACGTGGCCTGCCCGCTCTTGAACCGGTTGAGCTCTGACTGGTCCTCGAGCAGGTTCTCCCGGCGCTCGACCGACCACACCTGCCACCCCGGGGCCCGGGCCACGATCCACTTGGCCAGGGGCACGAAATAGGCGCTCCCGGCCGAGGTTCCCGGCTCGAGGACGAGGACGTTCTTGGCGTTGCCCGATCCGACCTTCAGCACACCGACCTTGTCGTACTGGGGCGGAGTGCCGGGTGAATTGAAGCCCTGCATCCACACGACGGCCGCCGGTGGCGGAGAAGCGGTGGCGGTGGGCGTCGAGGAGCTACAGCCCGCGGCGAGGGCGGCCGCACCGGCTGTCGCCGTGGCCAACAGCAGCGATCGTCGCAACCGCCCGGGCAGCTTCGCCATGATGCAGTCCCCCTTCGTCCCCCTGGGTGAAGAAGGTAACACCATGACCGGGGTCGGGAGGGTGGCGCTCGGGCCCGCCTACCGGGTCGGTTCGGACCGGCCGGCGTCGACGAACGGCCCGTCGCACAGGTCGGCCAGGATGGCCCGGTGGAGCCGCGAGAGCCCGGTCGGGCGGTCGGGCCCCCTGTCCCCGGCGATCCAGTCGTGGGCCCACTCGGCGTCGTCGGCGGATGCGTCCATGCCCCCGGCCGGGACCGTCACCGCAAACGTTGAGCCGTCGGGCCGGACAATGGTGGACCGCCGCTCGCCCCCCACCCAGTCGGTGCTGACGATCGTCGGTCGCTCCGCATCCGACCGGGTGACGGGACCGCTCCGGATCGTGACCGTGTCGGAGCCGCAGCCTCGGCCGCAGCGAGGGCGCGGCCGAGGACGTCCTCCGGGAGGTCGACGGCAGCCGGGGTGGCGGAATGTCATCGAGGCGGTGTGCGGATTGTCAACGGCGTCGTCCTGCCCATGGGGATCGTCGGTGATACGGCCGATCCAAGCATTTCACCTTCGCTCCCGCAACTCGGGGACCGCCCGCCGCGTCGCTGCTGGCTGCTGCAGGTGCCCGCCGGGCCTTGTAGGGTGCGTTCATGGCCGATCAGGCGGTGTTCTCCGATCTCGCAATGGAGTACATGCCGGCTCTGTACACCGCGGCGCTGCGGATGACCCGCAATGCCGCGGACGCCGAGGACCTGGTGCAGGAGACATATCTCAAGGCCTACCGGGCCTTTGCCAGCTTCGAGTCGGGCACCAACCTCAAGGCCTGGCTCTACCGGATCCTCACCAATACCTACATCAACACCTACCGGGCGAAGAAGCGCCGACCCGAGATCGCCGACGTCGAAGACGTCGAAGACCTCTACCTGTACCGGCATCTTTCCGGCGACCAGGCCCCAGGCCTGGGGCGCAGCGCGGAGGACGAGGCGCTCGACCGCTTCACCGACACCGACGTGAAGGCGGCCATCGAGGCCTTGCCCGATACGTTCCGGATGGCCGTGCTCCTCGCCGACGTCGAAGGCTTCTCGTACAAGGAGATCGCCGAGATCACCGACGTGCCCATCGGAACGGTGATGAGTCGGATCCATCGCGGAAGAAAAGCGCTGCAGAAGACGTTGGTCGATCGTGGAAGGACACGGGGCCTCGTCGGGGCGACCGACGAGGCCAGGTAGGGAGCGCCAACAGTGGGAGAGCGGGAAGCGCCGGACAACCCGGCAGATGCATCGGGGCAGGATGTCGAGGCGGTAGCGGGGTTCGTGGGCTGCGACGAGACCATCGAACGTCTCTACGTCTACCTCGACGGCGAGCTCACCGAGCAACGACGGATCGAGATCACCAGGCATCTCGACATGTGCGGGCCCTGCGTCGGGGCCTACGGCTTCGAGTCGGAACTGCGGAAAGTCATCGCCAATCGCTGCAAGGACCATGTGCCCGACTCCCTGATCGACCGGGTCGCCGAGGCGCTTCGCAACGAGCACAGCCGCCAGAGCAACTGAGCCGATGGGCCTCGGGGACGGCCGCCAACAGGTCGGCCCCTGCGATCCGGTAGCCGGCGCCCCCCGAGCAACGGCGAACACCCCCCGGCCACGCGGTTCCCTACACTGATCCCCGTGAGCGATTCGGCGAGCCCGACAGACGGCGCGGGGGCGGTGGCATGGGACACCGCGGAACGCGTGGCCGGCTGGGTCGGGAACCGGAGCCGGCTACCCGCCCCCTACCGGCCGGACCTCCTGCAGCAGGACTTCGAGGAGCTGACCGCCCAGGCCGAGGAATTGGTGGCCGAATCGACCGGGCTCCGTTCGGCCTCGGGACCGGCCCGGGCCCGTGTCACGGACCGCGCCGGGTGGGTCCACGCCAATGTCTCCAGCTTCCAGCGACTGGTGGGCCCTCATCTCGACAAGCTGGACCCCGCTCGCATGGTCGCCACCAATCCGGTCACCGAGCGCCTGGCGGGGCCGCTGGCCGCCGCCGGCCGGGCGGTCACCGGTTCGCAGATGGGCCTGATCCTCGGCTGGCTCTCGACCCGGGTGCTCGGCCAGTACGACCTGCTGCTCACCGAGGAGGCCGTCGAGGACCAGGACCTGGTGTACTTCGTCGGGCCGAACGTGGTGGCGCTCGAGCAGCTCCACAACTTCGAGCCCCGTGAGTTCCGGCTGTGGCTGGCCCTCCACGAAGTCACCCACCGCTGCCAGTTCACCGCCATCCCGTGGATGCGCGACTACTTCGTCTCCCTGGTCGAAGAGGGCATCGGCTCCCTCGAACCCGACCCCGCCCGTTTTGCCGAGGCCTTGCGCCGGATGACCGACGAGATCCGGGCCGGTCGGAATCCCCTGCGGGACAACGGCGCACTCGGTTTGGTGGCCACCCCCGAGCAGCTCGAAGGGCTGCATCGGATCCAGGCCCTGATGAGCCTGCTGGAAGGGCACGGCGATGTCACCATGGACCGGGCGGGCGCCGCCGCCATTCCCAGCGCGGCCCGGTTCAGCGAGGTGCTGCGACAGCGCCGGAAGCAGACCAAGGGACCCGCCCGCCTGCTGCAGCAGTTGATCGGCATCGAGGCCAAACTGCGCCAGTACGAGGAGGGCGAGCGGTTCATCGCCGCCGTCGAGGACTCCGGCGGGACCGAGCTGCTCGACCGCGTGTGGCGGGGGCCCGAATGGCTACCCTCCCTGATCGAGATCCGAGATCCGTCAGCGTGGATCTCACGTGTCCGAACCACACCCGCCCTCTCCGGCTGATCGCCCGGCCGGCCGATCGGCCGATCCCGGGCCGGCGGCCCTGCTCGGGCGGTGCACCTTCCCCGAGCCGGGGTCAGCCCTGGTCTGCGGGGTCTCCGGGGGGGCCGACTCCCTGGCCCTGCTGGTCCTGGCCACGCACTCGGGCTGCCTGGTCACCGCCGTGCACGTCGACCACGGGCTCCGGCCCGGTTCTTCCGGCGAGGCCGACGTGGTGGCCGACGCCGCCCGCCGGTTCGGTGCCTCGTTCCGGTCGGAGCAGGTGGTGGTGGGCGCGGGCCCCAATCTCGAGGCCCGGGCCCGGCGGGCCCGGCGCGAGGTGCTCGGACCGGACGCCGCCACCGGGCACACCGCCGACGATCAGGCGGAGACGGTCCTCGGCAACCTGCTGCGCGGTTCGGGGGTCAGCGGGCTGGCCGGCATGCGGGCCGGGCCGCGCCATCCCCTGCTCGGCCTGCGGCGGGCGGAGACGGTGGCGCTCTGCGAGGCCCTCGGCCTGGCCCCGGTCCGCGACCCCTCGAACGACGATCCCCGCTTCCTGCGCAATCGCATCCGCCATGAGTTGCTGCCGCTGTGCTCGGACGTGGCCGGGCGCGACGTCGTGCCCGTCCTGGCCCGGCAGGCCGGTGTGCTGGCCGGAGATGCCGAGCTCCTCGAGGCGGTGGCCTCGCTGGTCGACCCCGAGGATGCGACCGCCCTGGCCGGGGCCCCGCCGGCCGTGGGTCGCAGGAGTGTCCGCAACTGGTTGACCGGGGGTGGCGCCTATCCACCGCCCCTCGCCGCCGTGGAGCGCGTCCTCGAGGTGGCTCGGCGGCAACGTCGGGGCGCCGAGGTGCCGGGGGGTCGACGGGTGGCCCGGGCCCGTGGCCGGCTCTCGATCACCCCGGAGGCGCCGGCGGACGGATCTCCGGTGGATGGCGCTCCGGGTACAGTCGCGCCGTGACCGCCATTGAGGACGAGTGGCCCGCTGGTCCGGATCACCTCGTGCACGGTCCCGCCGTCGGTCGGGTGATCGTGTCCGAAGTTGCCCTCCAGGCCCGGATCACCGAGCTCGGCCTGCGGATCAGCGCCGACTACGCCGGGCGCCCGCCGCTGCTGGTCGGCGTGCTCAAGGGGGCGTTCATGTTCATGAGCGACCTGTCCCGGGCCATCTCGCTCCCCGTCGAGGTGGACTTCATGGCCGTGTCCTCCTACGGCAGCGCCACCCGCACGTCGGGGGTCGTCCGCATCGTCAAGGACCTCGACGTCGATCTGGCCAACCGCCACGTACTGGTGGTCGAGGACATCGTCGACAGCGGGCTCACCCTCAACTACCTCCAGCGCTACCTGCTGGCCCGGAGCCCGGCCAGTCTCGAGGTGTGCGCCCTGCTGGTGAAGGACGGCCAGCAGCGCACCGAGATCGATCTGCGCTACGTCGGTTTTCACATTCCGGCTGAATTCGTGGTGGGATATGGCCTTGATGTCGACGAGCGCCTGCGCAACCTCAAGGCCATCCACGCCTACGCCGGCGTTTCGTCGTAGCGCCGCGCCGCCCCGGTGAGTGTCGACACCGCCCGCGTCGAGCGGGCCGTCATCGAGCTGCTGACCGCCCTGGGCGAGGATCCCCACCGGGACGGGCTGGTCAAGACCCCGGGCCGGGTGGCGCGCATGTACGAGGAGGTGCTGGCCGGGTTCGGCGAGGACCCCCTCGACCATCTCGAGGTGACGTTCGCGGCCGAGCATGACGAGATGGTCATGGTGCGGAACATCCCCTTCGCCTCGCTGTGCGAGCACCACCTGCTGCCGTTCATCGGACGGGCGCATGTGGCCTACATCCCGGGGGACGACGGCCGCATCACGGGGCTGTCCAAGCTGGCCCGCCTGGTGGACGGCTACGCCAAGCGGCTCCAGGTGCAGGAGCGCATGACCACCCAGATCGCGGACGCCATCGAGGCGGCACTGGTCCCGAGAGGCGTGCTGGTGGTGGTGGACGCCGAACATCTCTGCATGTCGATGCGCGGGGTCAAGAAGTCGGGCACCTCAACCATCACCTCGGCGGTCCGGGGCCTGTTCAGGAGCGATGCGGCCACCCGGATGGAGGCCATGCAGTTCGTCCACGGCAGCTGATCGATCCCCGAAAGGGGGCGCGGGCCCCGCTGGGGCTGGTTTACTCTGTGGGTCCATGCCCAGTTCGTTCGACGAGGAGCGCCCACTGGTGATGGGCATCCTCAATGTCACTCCCGACTCCTTCTCGGACGGTGGGGAGTGGTTCGAAAGTGAACGGGCCATCATGAGAGCGCATGAGATGATCGCCGAGGGGGCTGACATCGTCGACGTGGGCGGCGAGTCCACCAGGCCCGGGGCCGAGCCGGTGCCCGCCGACGAGGAGCTGCGACGGGTGGTCCCCGTGGTCGAGGCCCTGGCCGGATCGGTGCGGGTGTCGGTCGACACCACCAAGGAGACGGTGGCCGAGGCGGCGGTGCACGCCGGCGCCTCGCTGATCAACGACGTGTCCGCCACGCTGTGGCCGGCGGCGGCCCGGCTCGGCGTGGGGTGGGTGGCCATGCACCGGAAGGGGACGGCGGCAACGATGCAGCGCGACCCGCACTACGACGACGTGGCCCGGGAGGTCGCCGCCATGCTGGTCGACCGGGCGGGCCGGGCCACCGCCGCCGGGGTGGCCGAGGTCTGGATCGATCCGGGCATCGGGTTCGGCAAGACCGTCGACCACAACCTCCGGCTGCTCGGCTCGCTGGGCGACCTCGTCGCCACCGGCTACCCGGTCATGGTGGGCACCAGCCGCAAGAGCTTCCTCGGGACGCTGGCCCGGACGGCGGACGGCTCGCCGGCCCCGGTGGGCCAGCGGCTGGCGGCGTCGTTGGCCACCGCCACCTGGGCCATGCAGCAGGGTGTGCAGATGGTCCGGGTCCATGACGTGGCCGCCACCGTGCAGGCCGCCGTGCTGGTGGGCCGGCCCGGCCCCGAGGCGGTGCCGGACGACGCCCGGCCGCAGGAGCGGTCGAGTCGTTCGGAGGTCGGCGCGTGAAGGGGAAATGGGCCGCGGGGATTCCGCCTCGCAACTTCACCTGGGTGATCAGGGATCGCCTGGCGGTGAGCGAGCGCCCCGGGGGGTTCGCCCCCAACCACCGCAAGGTGCGCCGCCAGGAGGAGATCATCTGGCTGCAGGTGCAAGGGTTCAACCGGGTGTTCTCCCTCCTGCCGTCCTCCCACAAC
>DASZJN010000336.1:0-6205 GCA_035948045.1 Acidimicrobiales bacterium
CTGTCGCCGGGCAGGGCGATACCGTCGACGCCCTGGCAGCCGTGGTCCTCCAGCCAGGTCACCGCGGTGTCCAACAACAGCCGACCCACTCCCACTCCCCTGGCCCCCGGCTCCACATAACACCCGTCGAGGATGCCGCGCCTCCCCTGGCCGGCGAGGTCTTCGAGGTGGCAGAGGGCGAAACCCGTGACCGCCTCGTCGATGGTCCCCACCAGCACCAGGCAGGTATCGTCCCCGAGGAGCTGAGGGAGCCGCCCCACCAGCCCACCGTCCCCGGAGGCCTCCAGGCTGGGTTGGACGAGCAGCGAGCCGCCCCGGGTGGAGGTGACTCCCCGGACGAACTCCTCCGACAATTCGAGGAGACGCCGGGTGTCCTCGACCGTCGCCGTTCGCACCGCCTCCATCTGATCGACTCGACGCCCGTCGACGCCGGGGTCAGGACCGCTCGTCGAGGAGCTGATCGACCCGACTGAGGATCGTCCTCCGGCCACGGGTGGCCGACTCGTAGGTGCGAACCGACACCAGATCGGCCCGATTGAGCCCATCGAGGCGCTGGACCACCTGGGAGGCGGACAGGGTGTCAAACCCCGGAATGGAGAGAGCCGACACGGGCGGGACGTGGTTGTTGCCCGGAACGGCAACGGGACGCACCGGAACCACCATGGGGGGGACCGAGGACGGGCCCCGCCCCGGCACCGGCCCGCCCGATGACGCCCGCCCCGCGCCCCGTTGGGGACCTCCGGTTGCCTCCCCCTGGCGACGGAGCAGTCCGCTCGATCGCTTGCGCAGCTGCTTGCCCCCGGTCCTCACCGCCACCTTCCCCACCGCCCGGGCGGACGAGACACGCACTCCCAGTCGCTCCCTCCCGCGCGCGGCCAGCTTGGGCAACTCCTCGATCACCGAGACGGCAATACCGGCCGGGACGAAGACGAACAGGTCGAGGAGCCGTTCGTTCAGCGGGCTGTCGTCGGATTGCTCATCGGGCGGATCGGCCATGGTCGGCTCCCTGTCACACGCAGTCGCGGCAGAGCATCTTCTTCCGGTCCGCCAACTGGTTGGGATGCTTCACGAGGAAGCACGAGCGACAGACGAACTCGCCCGGCTGCTTGGGCAGGACCCGTTCGACACCGTCACCGCTGCGGTCCTCGGGCTCGGGGGTGTCCTCGTCGTCCTCGACGACCTCTTCGACGACCAGGCGCTCCTTCAAGATGGTGTCGAGGCTGGCCTCGACGTCCTCGTCGTCGGGCTCCTCCTCCTCTTCGTCCTCCGACTCCTCGGTGGCCGCCCCGGCTTTGGCCGCCACCTTGACCGCCGGCTCGGGGACGTCCACGATGGCGCCCGCTTCTTCCTCCTCGATCACCGCCAGTTCGGCGTCGTCGTCCTCGTCCTCGATGACCAGGGCGTCTTCGGCGACGAGGTCGTCGTCCGCCACCAACTCGTCGAGGTCCTCCTCGATGAGCTCCTCAGGTCCTTCGACTTCGTCGAGTTCTTGTGGCATCTCGGTCTTTCAGTGGTGAGTTGGGCGGAGCATAGACGGTTCGGTGCAGACATCGTTCACCCACATGCCCGCTACGACCAGTGGTCGTCTCCGATGGGCTGCGGGAGGCCGGATGGCCTCCACGGGAGGCGAAGGGACGGGCCGTTGCCGGCGTCCGAACGCAACGGACGGAGGGTGACCGGCCGTGTCACACGAGGTTCCGGCGCCGCCGCCTCGTCGGGCACAGGCGGGCGGACCCAGGGGGTCTTTGGCACCATTCCCCCGCTACCTGCGGTATCCACCACCGGTGTCGCGGGAATGTTTTCTACTCGATCCCCTGGGTCTCCTTCCGCCTCTCACAGCATCCCCCCCTCAAGTCACGCCGTTCGGTGGGAACCGGTCGGTGTGCTTTTCGGGGCGACTGGGACTGGGCGCACGTTAGGTCACGGACGGTGCTGGTCGTCAAATGAACCTCATGCGTCTCTACCTGGGCATTTGTACAACCGCCCAGGTCAGAGGTTTGCGCGATTTCCTGCCGCCGTCATCGATTTCCGCTTTCCCTCGGCGCGGCGCTCTGCGTCGAGCCGCTCGAGGTCCTCGGCACCGAAATCAACATGGGACATGGCTTCGGCCAACAGGCGGTGCCCCGCCTGGTCGGCGATCAGCCGGTGCATCTCCTGGGCCACCCAGCGGTAGCTCGGGTGGCCCTGCGGGCCCGATCGGAGCTCGGTGAGATGCATCGCCTCCCGGGCATTCATCTGCATCGAATAGCGGATGCGGTAGGCCAGGGCCACCGCGTAGGCCGACTCCACCGGGAACACGGGGAGCAACGCCTCGCACAGCTGGCGGGACCGCTCCAGCGAGGCGACGTACCGCTCCGTCAGCCCCGCCTCCTCCACCACCTCGGGCACGTCGTAGCCGAGCGTGCTGCCGAGTGGCTGCCATTCGATGGTGAGCATGCGATGGCGCTGCAGGTCGCGGAAGGCGCCGTAGTCGGTGACCACGTCGAAGCGGTAGCCGGTCCGCTCGAGGGCCCGGCCCGGTCGGTGGCGCCGGTTGGCCCGGTCCCCCACGTACGCCCGGAGCAGCGAGCGCTTCTCCTCGGCGCCGAGCAGGCCCACCCGGCGCAACACCTCCTCCTCGGGCCGGTCGGTCAGAGGCGCGCAGATGGCGGCGATGACCTTCTCCTCGCCATCGGGGTCGAAGTCGAGGAGCGTGACCGACGGCTGCCCCGAGGGACCGCCGACGGGGTGGTCGACGGGTGTCACCAGATCGGGGAACAACTCCTCGACCAACTGCCCGGTCTCCCGACGGGTCCGATCCAGGTAGGCGGTCCAGGCGCCCCCACGATCCGGCAGGTCCACCCGCTGCAGGAAGGACGGGATCACCTTGCGGAGCTCCTCCAGCATCAGATCGCCGTAGTTGCGGGCCTCGGCCAACGGATGCGACCGCATGCGGAGCAGGAGCATCTCGTAGGACTGTCCGGTGCCGTAGATGCCCACATTGGACAGCGAGGCGGCCGGCAGGAGCCCGCGGAGGGCGTCGAGGGCCTTGGCCCGGACTGCCTGGCGGTGGACGAAGTCGGAGTCGCCCGGCTGGCGCGGGTGCCGCGCCGCCAGCCAGGCCTGAGCCTCGTCGAGCAGCTCGCCGTAGGTGTCGAACATCCGATCCATGTCCCCGACGTAACGGGCGCCCAGGGGCGAGTCGAGCAGGCCGGGGTCGCGGTAGTAGCGGTAGTGACCGGTGCTCAGCCGGTTGTTGTAGGCGATGTAGCGGGTCGACTGCTCGAGGTAGGCCATGAGCCTCCCCCATTCGAGCACCTTGGTCAGGACGTTGGACGCCTGTTCGCAAGCCAGGTGGACCCCACCGAGCTGGGCCACCGAATCGTCCCCGTACTCGAAGAAGACCTTCTCGTAGAGCTGCTCCGCCCGCTCCACCCCCACGGTGGCGTCGACGGTGACGTCGCCGGAGATGTCCAACTCGCCCACGAACTCGTCGAGGAACAGACGACGCAGGCTCTTGGGGGATCGCGAGTAGCGGGCGAAGAGCGCTCCCTTCACGACCTCGGGCAGGTTGACCAGGGCAAATACCGGCCGGTCGAGATTGGTGACGTAGCGACGGAGGATGTCCTCCTCGTCAGCGCTGAAGGTCTCCACGGCATAGGGGAACATGCCCGGATCACACTACGACGGGACCGGCGGGTGAGGCGCGGACCCCACCGATGCCGGATCGTCCGCCCCCACCACGCCCCGCCTGAGCAACGCCACGGCCAGATCAGCTGCTTCCCGGGTGAGCGGATCCGGCGCCACCTGGGCCAGCTGACGCATGAGGTCGATCAACTGGCGGATGTTCCGGACGAAGTCACCGGGGGCCACGTCGGCCTCCCGCAGCACCGAATCGAGGTTGGATCCGCCCGCCCACCCGATGACCGCCCGGGCCAGTCCGGCGTCGGGGCGGCGAGTGCGGCGGAGGCCCACTCGGCGCTCGTCCGCCCGGAGGTCACCGGCCAGAGCGCTGAGCCTGGCCAGTCGATCGACGACGTGTTGCTGCCGCGGCAGGTGCTCGTCCTCCCCGGTCCGACGGGCCTCGAAGGTGACCGCCGAGACCACCCCGGCCAGTGCGGCGGGATCGAGCCCGTCGAACAGTCCTTGCCGGAGGGCATCGGTCACCAGCAAGTCCGACTCATGGTAGACGGAGGCCAGGGCGTGGCCCGGTTCGGTCAGGTGCCAACCCTCGATGAAGCCCCGCGCCTCCAGGATGGCCAGCCGCCGGTCCAGCAGGGCGACCAACGACACCGAGCCGGGGGGCGCCTGCCACTGCCCGTAGGAGGCGCCCAGGAGCCCGTGGGCCTCCTCCCGCGACCACCGGCGGACGAGGTTGACCGCCAGGTTGTAGGTGGGGTGGAAGGAGGAGACCAGATCAGGCGGAGGGGCGATGGCGGTGCGGGCCACCAGCGAGAAGGTGGTGGCCGCCGACCACAGGACCACGGCGTGGCCCACGGTGTCGATGCCCCGGCGCCCGGCCCGGCCCGTCAACTGCTGGTACTCGCCGGAGGTCAGGGCCGACGTATCGGAGCCCCGGAACTTGGCGAACCGCTCGACCACCACGCTCCGGGCGGGCATGTTGATGCCCAGGGCCAGTGTCTCGGTGGCGAACACCACTTTCAACAGGCCGGCGGAGAAGCACTGCTCCACGGCCTGGCGGAAGGCCGGGACCAGGCCAGCGTGGTGCGGGGCGATGCCGGCCTCCAGAGCCGCCGACCAGGGTCCGTAGCCCAGGGTGCGCAGGTCGTCGTCGCTCAGGCGCTCGACGGCGGCCTCGGTCAGCTGGCGGATCTGTTCCCGTTCCTCACCGGTGGTCAGCCGAATGCCGTCCTGGAGGCACTGACGGGTGGCGTCATCACAGGCGGCTCTCGAGAAGATGAAGGTGATGGCGGGGAGCATGCCGGCGGAGGCCAGGTACTCCACCACTTCGCCCCGGCGCGGCGCCCGGTACCGGTGTCGGGGATTGCGACGGCGGCGATCGTCGAGGACGACGCCATCGGGGTTGGGCCGCCCATCCCGGAGCAGGGGCAGCACGGTGATGTGGTCCCGGCCCCGCTCGGCCACGGCGTAGTGGTTGTGCAGGGTGACCGGACGGTGGGTCTCCACGATGACCCGGGTGGTGCCGCGCACCGAGGTGAGCCAGGCCCCGAAGTCCCGGGCATTGCTCACCGTGGCCGAGAGGCTCACGAATCGCACCTGGGGAGGCGTGAGCACCAGCACCTCCTCCCAGACCGAGCCCCGATAGGGATCCTGGAGGTAGTGGACCTCGTCGAGCACCACCACCTCCAACCCGTCGAGCATCGACGAGCGGGCGAAGAGCATGTTGCGGAGCACCTCGGTGGTCATGACCACGATCGGCGCCCGAGCCTGGTAGGAGACGTCGCCGGTCAACAGGCCGACGCGGTCCTCCCCGTAGCGTTTGGACAGCTCGGCGAACTTCTGATTGGAGAGGGCCTTGATGGGCGTGGTGTAGAACGCCTTCCCGCCGAGCTCGAGGGCCCGCGCCGCGGCATAGTCGGCGATCACGGTCTTGCCCGATCCGGTCGGCGCCGACACCAGCACGGATTCGCCGGCATCGATGGCATCCAGGGCCCGGTCCTGAAACCCGTCCAGGGGGAACCCGAGTCCTCGTTCGAATCGTTCCCGGAACCCCTCCCCCGCTCCGCCGCCGGCGTCCCGGGCCGTCCCCCGGTGACGCCCGGTGGTCATCGTCGGATGATCTTCCCGATAACGATGGACAGCTCGTAGAACAGGTAGAGGGGAATAGCCATGGCCATCATGGAGAAGGGGTCCGAGCTCGGGGTCACCACGCCGGCCACCACCACGATGAGCACGATGGCCCACCGCCGCCACGACGACAGCTTCTTCGGTGTCAACACGCCGGCCACTTCCAGCGACACGAGGAGCACCGGGAATTCGAAGGTGAGCCCGAACACCGTCATCAACAACACGATCAGGCTCAAATACTTGGTCGGATCGAGGATCTGGTTCAGGCTCGGGCCGCCGATGCTGGTGAGGAAGCCCAACGCGTGGGGGAAGGTCAGATAGGCCACCAGGCAACCCAGGGCGAACAGGAGGATCGAGGCGACGATGAACGGGATGGCGTACTTCTTCTCCTTGGGATTGAGTCCCGGGGTGATGAATCGCCAGAGCTCCCACAGCCACACCGGCGAGGCCAGGAACA
>DASZJN010000337.1:0-1895 GCA_035948045.1 Acidimicrobiales bacterium
ACGCGGGCCTGGAACGACTGGCTCTACGAAGCCTGGTGGCAGCCCTATCCTGACCGGATCATCCCGGGCGGGATCACCTTCCTGTCCGACCCCGAACGTGGGGCGGCGGAGATTCGACGCAATGCCGAGCGGGGGTTCCGATCGGTCACCCTGCCCGAGCGCCCGCACCGGATCGATCTGCCCAGCCTGTTTTCGGGCTATTGGGACCCGATCATCGCCGCCTGCGAGGACACCGACACGGTCATCTCCCTTCATGTCGGATCCTCCGGGATGCCGGACATGCCTCCGGACAGCCCGTTGGTGGCGCTGGGGGCCACATTGTTCGGCCAGATGTCGCTGACAGCCTGTGCCGAGTGGCTGTGGTCGGGCTTGCCGGTGCGCTACCCCAAGGTCAAGATCGCCATGAGCGAGGGGGGCATCGGCTGGGTGGCGATGCTGCTCGACCGCCTGGACAACATCGTGGACCGATCGGGATACGGCCGGGACTACGACGCATCGGGTCTGCTCCCCGCCCAGGTTCTGGGGCGGAACTTCTGGTTCTGCACCATCGACGACCCCTCGACCATCGAGACGCGCCATCGCATCGGCATCGACCACGTCATGGTGGAGGTCGACTATCCCCACGGCGATTCGACCTGGCCCGACACCCAGGCGGTCATCGAACGCTGTTGGGGGCATCTGCCGGTCGAGGACCTGCGGAAGATGACCCACCAGAATGCCGCCCGACTGTACCGCTGGCCCCTCCCGGCCACCGTGGTGCCGTGATCAGTGTCATGCACTCCCCCACCCGGGACTCGTTGCTCCCCGACCTGACCCCCCGACAGGAGGTCGTCCTCCTGGCGCGCACCCTGTGGCACGAGGGCTATGACGATCACCTGGCCGGGCACATCACCTACCGTCAGCCCGACGGGACGCTCCTGTGCAACCCGTGGTTACTGCTGTGGGAGGAACTCCGGCCCGAGGACGTCCTGGTGCTCGACCTCGACGGCAACGTGCTGGAGGGCGACTGGCCGGTGCCCCTGGGGATTCCCTTGCACCTCGAGCTCCACCGGCAGCGCCATGACGTGGTCGTGGCCGTCCACAGCCATCCTCGCTACGCCACCGTCTGGGCCGACCTGGCCCGGATTCCGGGATGCTACGACCAGAGCTCGGCCCTGGGGGGAGGTGAGCTGGTCATCGTGGACGAGTACGACGGGCCGGTCGACAGCCGCGAAAGCGCGGCCAGGGCGGTCGCAGCCATGGGCGCAGCGGACATGGCGCTCCTGGTCAACCACGGCGTGTTCGTGACGGCCGGGAGCATTCGCGCCGCCCACCAGCGCGCCGTGGCCCTCGAGTACCGGAGCCGGCGGGCGTGGCACGTGGAAGCCCTGGGGGCAGGACGAGAGCTCCCCGACCCCGCCCGATCATTCTTCCAGCGGTCCGACGGCGAGGGATTCCTCGGCTTCTTCGAGGCCATGGCCCGGCGCGAGCTCAGGCGGGACCCGACCCTGCTCGATCCGGCCCGATAGGCCGGCTGTCGGGTCGGCTGCGGTCCGGACCGGCGAGACGGCGGCGATCAACCCAGCGAGGAGTGGAAGGCCAGGAGGGCGGCGGTGGTGACCTCGGGCTGTTCCTGCTGCACCCAATGCCCGGCTCCGTCGACGGTGGTCGCGCCCCGGAAGTCAGGGAGCGCGGCGGCCATCTCCGCGGCCGCACCTGGCATCATGAGGGCGACCGGGTCCAGGGAGCCGGTGAGAAACCCCACGGGCATGGCCAGCGTCGAGGCCGGGATGTCCCTGCCCCGCTCCCAGTTGGCGTCGATGTTCCGATAGAAGCTCAACGGGCCGAAGAATCCCGTCTCGGCGAAGGCCGTGGCGTAGACGTCGACGTCCTCCTCGGTGAGCCAGGCCGGGAGC
>DASZJN010000338.1:0-9195 GCA_035948045.1 Acidimicrobiales bacterium
AGCAACGGCTGCAGGTAGGTCGCCTTCTGCGCCTCGGTGCCGTAGTGGGCGATGATCTCGGCGTTGCCGGTGTCGGGGGCCTGGGTCCCGAACACGATGGGCGCCCAACCCGACACGCCGAGGATCTCGTTCAGGAGGGCCAGCCTGAGCTGCCCGTACCCCTTCCCTCCGAGCTCCGGTCCGAGATGCGCCGCCCAGAGGTCGTGGTCCCGCACCTCCTGCTTCATCGGGTCGACCAGCGGCCGCAGTTCGTCGTCGAGGGGGTGGAATTGTCGGTGGGGGTAGAGGAGGTCGAGGGGCTCGACCCGGTCCTCGACGAAGGTGCGAGCCCAATCGAGTTTGGCTTGGAACTCCGGTTCGGTTGAGAAATCCCAGCTCATCGAGGTCCTTTCTTCAGGGCGTCGGCACCGGTGGAGCCGGCCAGTGGGTGCAGGGTCCGGCCCGTCACGAGAGGCGGGCCGGTTCGGGGCCCTGGGTCCTGAGGCCCAGTCCGGTGAGGAATCGATCGTTGCACTGGCCGATCTCCCGTCGGGCCGTCGCCGGATCGTCGGCGTGGGCGACGTACATGGCCGACCCGACACCGAGCGCCGTCAGCAGGTGGGCCAACGGATCGATCGGTTGGGGTTCGAGCAATCCTTCGGCCACCGCGTCCCGCAGATACTCGATGATCTTGTGGGTCGGCCCGTCGCCACGCTCCGACCACGTCGTCCACCCCAGGACGGCCGGGCCGTCGATCAGGACGATCTGCCGGTAGGCCTGGTTGGTCGACGCCGCCTCGAGGTAGACCTCGCTGTTGATGCGGAACAGGTCCCAGGCGTTGGTGTCCCCGTCGCTCGATCGACGGCGCAGCAGCCGGACCACTTCGCCCGACACCTCCTCGAACACGGCGCGGAAGAGATCCTCCTTGTCGCGAAAGTGGTGGTAGAGCGCCCCCCGGGTCAGCCCGGCCCGCTGCACAATCTCCTCGGTCCGGGTGGCTTGAAACCCGTCTTCGGCGAACAGCTGCCGGGCCGTGGCGATGAGCGCCCGGCGGGTGTCCCGCACATGGGCGGCCCGGAGCCCCGGATCGCCTCCGGCCGACCTCAACGCGCCGGGCTCCGGTCCGACGCACCCGGAGCACCGGCTCGGCCCTGACACCGGAGCCCCGCCGAACCGGTGGCCGGGGAACTGGTGGCCGGGCCTCGTCCGATGATCGTCCGTTGCGCTTGATTCATGACGTATCCAACATACATACTGTTTGCCCCCGGCGCCCGCGGTGCCGCGGGCCCGGGGACAGGACGAGCCCGACCGGGCGGAGCAAAGGCACGGACATGGACGATCTGGACGGGAGAGTGGCCCTGGTCACCGGGGCCAGCCGGGGGGTCGGAGCGGCCACTGCGGTGGCGCTGGCCGAAGCCGGGTGCCACGTGGCCTGCGCCGCCCGGTCCACCAGGACCGAGCCCCAGCGGACGCCCGGAACGCTCGATGAGACGGTGGCCGCCGTCGAACAGGCGGGTCGCCGGGGGCTGGCCATCCCGACCAACCTGGCCGTCGATGCCCAGGTGGAGGCCATGGTGGCCCGGACCACCGAGCACTTCGGACGCCTCGACATCCTGGTGAACAATGCCGCCATCACCTTCGTCGGTGGTCTGGACATCCCCTTGTCCCGCTATGACCTCATCATGCAGGTCAATCTGCGCGCCCCCATGATCGCCCTGCGCCAGGCGGCCCCGGCCATGCGTGCGACGGGCGGCGGTGTCGTCATCAATGTCTCGTCCGTGGCCGCGATGTACCCCCACTCGTCGCTGATGGCCTATGGCATCTCGAAGATCGGCCTCGAGCGTCTGACCGTGGATGCCGCCCTCCAGCTGACGTCCTCGAACATCGCCGTCAATTGCTTTCGCATCGACGTGGCCGTGGCCTCCGAGGGATTCGTGGCCAACACCCCCGGTGTCGACCACTCGAACTGGGAACCGTCAGCCGTGGCCGCCGAGGGGATCGTCTGGATGGTGCGCCAACCTCCTTCCTACTCCGGTCGGCGAGAGAGCATGTTCGCACTGCGCAGGCGTGAGGGCATCATGGCCCCACGGGTGCCGGACCCCCCGACGGCAGCGCCGCCGGTCGAGCTGCATCAGGGGCTGGCGGACGTGCCCGATGCCGGTTTCGAAGAGCCCTATCCCGACGACGAAGGAGTCTGACCGTTGGCCAAGCGAACCCCGGAAGAGGAAGAGGCCATCGCCGTCCGCACCGAGGGACTGGTGGACGTCCAACGCCTGGGCCGATGGATGGACGGAGAGGACCTCCCCGGACGGGGCGAGCCGGTCACGTCCCGCTTCATCAGCGGCGGCGCCTCCAATGAGATCTTCGAGATCAGGCGGGGCGGGTTCCACGCCGTGCTCCGACGCCCACCCCGTATCGTCCCCAAGGGTCGCAACGAGACCATGCTGCGCGAGTTCCGCGTCCTCCAGGCACTGAACGGCACCGACGTGCCCCACCCCGAGGCGTTTGCCTCGTGCAGCGACCCGGACGTGATCGGTTCGTCCTTCTACCTCATGAGCCTGGTCGACGGGTGGTCACCGATGAACATGGACGGATGGCCGGTCCCCTTCGACACCGACCTCGAGGCGCGCTACGGGCTGGGGATGGAGCTGATCGACGGCATTGCCCGGCTGGCTCGAGTCGACTGGCGGGCCCGGGGGTTGGAGGGATTCGGCAAACCGGAGGGATTCCACGACCGTCAGGTGGACCGGTGGTTGGCTCACCTCAACGCCGTCCAGTTCCGGGAGCTGCCTGGGCTCGACGTGGCCTCGGATTGGTTGCGCTCGTACAAGCCCACCCACTGGGTGCCCGGGATCATCCACGGGGACTACCAGTTCGCCAATGTCATGTTCGGCCACGGGGCACCGGCCCGGTTGGCCGCCATGGTCGACTGGGAGATGTCCACCGTCGGTGATCCCCTCCTCGACCTCGGGTGGGTCATGAGCGGCTGGACGGATCCCGACGAGGACCGGACCAAGGGCTACGTTGACTCGACCGGGATGCCCAGCCGGGCCGAAGTACTCGAGCACTATGCCACGGTCAGCGGGCGGGATGTCGACGAGATCGACTACTACGTGATCCTGGCTCGTTTCAAGCTGGCCATCGTCCTCGAGGCCGGCTATGCGCGCGTCGTGTCCGGCCAGGCGGACAACCCGAGCATGGCCGCCTATGAGCACGTGGTGCTCGACACCATGCGAGCGGCCGCCGAGTTGGCGTCCTCCACCCCCCTCGGCCGGGAGAGGCGCTGAACCCCGGACGTGCTCGGGCGGCCCGCGCTCAGGTCGTGTAGTCCACCGGGCCCGCTCCCTTCACCCCGATGGCGAAGGCCAGCCCGTGCAACGGCGCGTTTTTGGTCGCCGGCCAGATGCTGTGGGTGGTGTCCGGTGGCGTGTACACGAGGTCACCCTGTCCCACCTCCCGCTCCTCGTCCCCGATCTTCATGATCCCCCGGCCGGCGATGATGTAATAGAACTCGTGGGTCGGATGGGAGTGCGGATCGACCATGCCCCCGCCCTCGACGATCCACTCACTGACCAGCTCGAGGAAGCCGCCGTCCGTGGCCTCCTGCATCTGGCCCGGCGGAACGAGCCACCACACCGGCGTCGTCCCGTTGTGCTCGATGACCGGGCTCACGTCCTCCATCGACCTGACGTCCATGCGCATCTCCATTCCGCCATTGTCGGCTCGGGTCATTCGTGGTGCGGCTCCGGCCGCATACCCGGTTGCTACTCCGTCAACGGGGGCAGGCCACCGGCGTAGGTCTTGGTCTCGGTGTACTGCTCGAACCCCTCGGGCCCGTTCTGCCGCCCGATGCCGCTGGCCTTGTACCCCCCGAACGGCGCGTCGGCGCCGTACCAGACGCCGCCGTTGACGGCCACCGTCCCCGCCCTCACCCGCCGGGCCACGGCCAGCGCCCGTTCCTCGGAGCCGGAGGTCACCCCCACCCCGAGCCCGTAGTGGCTGTCGTTGGCCACCCGCACGGCGTCATCGTCGTCATCGAAGGGCACCACGACCAGGACGGGTCCGAAGATCTCCTCCTGGGCGATGGTCATCGAGTTGTCGACGTCGGCGAACAGGGTCGGCTCGACGTAGAACCCCTTGTCGAACTGAGGGGGTCGTCCGCCCCCGGCCACCAGCCGGGCCCCCTCGGCCACGCCCTTCTCGATGTAGCCGAGCACCCGCTCCCGCTGGAGGGCGCTGATCTGGGGCCCCTGGAGGTTGCCCGGGTCCGTGGGATCACCGTAGGGGACATTCTGGAACCCGGCCTCGATGAGGGCGACGCCCTCCTCGTAGCGGGACCGGGGCAGCAGCATCCTGGTCAGCATCACGCATCCCTGGCCCCCGTGGACGCACACGGTCCACGCCATGGACAGCTTGGCCTCGAAGTCGGCGTCATCGAGGAGGATGTCCGCCGACTTGCCTCCCAGTTCGAGGAAGAGACGCTTGAGGGTGGGGGCGCCCTTCTCCATGATCCGGCGCCCGACTGCGGTGGACCCGGTGAAGGAGATGAGGTCGACGCGGGGGTCGGTGACCAGGTCCTCGGCCACGGCGTTGTCCGACGTGGTCACCACCTGGAGGACGCCAGGGGGGAAGTCCGTCCGCTCCGCCACCAGGCGACCGATGCGGGTGGCGTTCCACGGCGTGTTGGGCGCCGCCTTCAGAATCACGGTGTTCCCCGTGGCCAGCGCCGGTCCTAGCTTGTTGACGGTCACCTCGAAGGGATAGTTCCAGGGGACGATGGCGGCCACCACGCCCACCGGCTCCTTGGTCACCTTGCGCCAACTCCTGGTGCCGAAGGCCCGACCCTCGGGGATGTCGCGCTCCCACGGGAACTCATCGATGAAGTCGGTCGGCCACCGGAACCCCTCGGCCAGCGGGGCGTCGAGCTGGGGACCGTAGGTGAGCAGCACCGGGGTCCCCACCTCGGCCACGAGCTCGGCCCGCAGCAGTTCCTGCTCCTCCTCGAGGGCGGCCTGGAGCTGACGGAGGCACCGCTGACGCAGCTCCCTGTCGGTGGACCACTGCGAGTCGTCGAATGCCCGCCGGGCTGCACCGATGGCCTCCTCGACGTCCTCGTGGCCGGCGTCAGCTACCTGGCCGAGCACCGCTTCCGTGGCCGGGTTGACGTTGTCGAACAGCTTTCCCGACTTGGCCTCCACCAGCTTTCCGTCGATGAGCATGCGCTGCTCGCCGGACGCGGTCCCGGTGCCATTGGTCGTTGCGGTCATCGATTCTCCCCCGTCGTCGGCGGCGGTCGGGCCACTGTGTGGAGCCGCCGGTGTGCTGTCCCCGCATGCTATCCCGCCGCCTCCGCCCCCGACCCATCGAAGAGCGGCGTCGATGGCGGATCGCCTGCCTCATCGCCCCAGATGGCCCTGCCACCGACGAAGGTGCCTCGCACCTGGTGATGGTCGAGTCGGTGGCGAGCGTCGCGCCAGGACACGGAGAGCAGGCAGAGGTCGGCGCGGGTCCCCACCGCCACCCGACGCCGCGGACCCCCGGGATCCTCCAGCGGTGCCAGGAACAGGCCGAGGGCCTGCTCCTCACTCAGCCGCTCCGCTCCACCCATGACGGCACCGCCCGCGGTCCGGCGAGACACCGCGGCACGCATGGCCGCCCAGGGGTCGGGGTCACCGAACGGCGCATCCGTGCTCCCGGCCAGCGGGACGCCAACGGTGGTCCAGGCGCGCAGTCGGTACAGCCAGGTCCGATCGCTCGGCTCGACCTCGCGGCGGTAGCGGTCACCGTGCTCGCTGATGAACCCGGGTTGGGTGACGACGGTGACCGGAAGGCCACGCAGGAGCGCCATGGCCTCGGGAGGTGCCACGCTGGCGTGCTCGATGCGATGAGGACCTCCGCCCGCCTCCCGTAGTGCAACTGCGGCCAGGACCAGCGACTGGCGGCTCACGCAGTGCAAGGCGACGCCCCGGGCCCCGGCCGCCACGACGGCCGCGGTCAACTCCTCGAGTGAGGGGAGATCGGTGTCGATGAGGACGAGCTTGCGCGCCCCGGTGCACAGCATCGACCCCGACCGGGCCGGCAACCCGTTCCCCAGCATGTGCACCCGTTGGCCGAGCGCGCCTCTCCGCTGCTCGGCAGCCACCAGCTCAACCTCGGCGACGCCATTGGTGACCGTGGCATCGGTGACGCCGGTGACCCCGAAACGAGCCAGTCGGGCACCGGCTCCGCCCAGCTCCGGTCTCTGTACTGCGGACCACAGCGGACGGAGGGCCCCGTCGACATCGGAGAAGACGCCGTCGGGTGACATCAGGCCATCGGGACCCGGCGATCCGTCCGCGGCGGCCACGCGGCGGACGGCGGCCACCCCGGCCGTGTTCAGGACCCATTGATGGCCACTGCGGTGTTGGATCCTCACCGGGGTGCCACGAAGGCCCCCCAGCAGTTGGTCGAGTCCGGCCGCGTCGAGTGCGCCGGTGGTGGACTCGTCATATCCGTAACCCCGCACCCACTGGCCCGGAGGGCGGCCCGCGGCCGCCGTCCGCAAGGCCTGGCCCAGCCCGGCGCGGTCCAGCACGGCCGGTCGGCCGCAGTCCACCGAGCCGTCTCGTGCGGCCAGGCTGAAGAGATGCAGGTGGTGGTCGTGGAGGCCCGGAAGGAGGGCGCCACCTCCGCCCTCGACGGTCACCACGGTGTCGTCCCGCCCGTGCCGCAGCACCTCACCGCGGGCCTCGTCTCCGCCGCCCACGAACGTGACGATGCCGCCGACGGCGACGACCGTCTGGCCCCGACGGCCCTCGATCTCCACGTCGGTGAACACCAACGGCGGCGGCGCTGCCCCCGGCGATGACGGGGTCACGCCGGGATGAGCCGCTCGTCCGGGTACCGGCCCCGCGGATCTGCCGCACTCTCGACCCTCTGTGATGCTCCGTCGTGGTACGCCGACCACGTCGAACCGTGCCGTTCGACCCGGTGCTCTCCGGCACAGCTCCCGTCCTGGTTGGCGAACGCGCTGGAGGCCTGCATGGAACAGTCGACGAGGTGGCCCCCGCCGCCGGCGAAGGAGGCCGCTGCCCCGGTGGCCGCGCACAGTCCGCTGACCGGATCGGCGATGGCGTCGGCGCAGAACACGGGCGAGCTCCCACCACTGGTGCCGACCAGCCTGCCGGCCACGGCGGCGTCGTCACCGAAGGCCACCCAATTGGACCGGGGCCCGTCCCGGCCGTAGCCGGTGATCGACACCCAGGTCCGTCCGGCCCGCGCCCCGAGGAACTCCTGGGGGCTGAAGCCGAGGGTGGCCAAGGCCCGAGGGCGGGAGCTCTCGACCACCATGTCGGCGCGGTCGACGATCCTTCGCAGGGCACGTCGGTCCGCTGGGCTCCGGAAGTCGAGCAGCACCTGGTCGTGGTGCCGATGGAGCTCGGTGAACAGCCAGGGGTCTCCTCGGCGGGCCCCGTCCGGGCGGCCGACGTCCTCCACCTTGATCACATGGGCGCCACACCGGCCCAGCAGATGAGCACAGAGTGGGCCCGCCCACATGGCTGAGAAATCCACGATCACCGGCGGCCGCGCCGGCGCCGGCGCCCTCTGGCCCAACTGTTGGATGGCCCACGGCAGTCCGGGGCCTGGTGCCGAGGCGGGCAGCCGGGCCGCCGGGAGACCGAGCAGCTGTGCCCCCGCCACCACCTCGTCCCCCGGTCGGCGGCTCACGAACTCCTTCAGTCCGTCCCACACCTCTCCAGGAGGGTCGGCGTCGGAACAGGGCGGGACGGCGCCGCCTGTCAAGGCGGGGAGCAGCTCGAGATCGGTGGGGCGGGCCAGGTTGACCGCCACCCAGCCGTCACTGGCGCGGACGAGCCGGCAGCGCCCACCCACGGAGACGGCACCCGAGGGGGCAGCACCTCGGGCGGCGGCGCGCTGGGTCAGCAGGGCGCCGATGTCCAGCGCCAGGTCCGTCCCCAACCCTCGGGCCACGACGCCGAGGAGGCGGGCCGCACCATCCAGCCGTCCGATGACGTCACCGGTCGGCCATTGCGGAGCCTCGCCCCGCCATCCGGTCAAGGACATGGCTCCCGACGCCGCCCATCGCAGCACGGGGCAGGGTGCGGGTGCCGTCGCAGCGGCGAGGTCGCTCACATCGGGGGTCACGGCGATGCCGCGGCGACCGAGCCCGGCGACCAGCCGGCCCACGGTGTCCGCCGCCGTGGACATTCCTTCGGAAGGAGCAGGCGGGACCGGCACGCAGACGAGACTATCGAGGCCCTGTCGGGGGACGGCCTGATCCCCAGGAGCCCACCGGGCCAGTCGTGGGAACAGTCAGGGTACGATGTCGCCGAATTGCTCGATCGTCGGAGTGAGGGCAGAGTCTGCCGAGGGGGATCCGGCACTGCAGGCCCGGCAGCCGCCCGGTGGGTGGATCGTGCCGCGTCGGCGTTCGTTCAACCCGATGGCGGCAGAGGCCTGCCGCTTCCATCGGGGTCCGACAGATGACGCATCGAAGGAGGGACTGGTTCATGGAACTGAAGGTAGGGGCTCGGTTGCGCAGCGCGGTGAGCGAAGCGGAGGTGATCGTGATCCGCGCCCAGGGCGGAGCTGTGACGGTCACGTGCGGCGGGCTGCCCCTTCTGAGCGGCGATGACGACTCCCCGAAAGGGGAGATCCAACCGGGTCACGAAGGTGCCGTGGTCCTCGGCAAGCGGTACGTGGACGAGACCGACACGCTGGAACTGCTGTGCACGAAGCCGGGTGAGGGCGAACTCGCCGTCGACGGGCTCCCGCTCCGGCTGAAAAGCGCGAAGCCACTCCCCTCCTCGGACTGAACCGCGGCCATGCATCTCGGTCTCGTGCTCGACATGGTCCACGCCGGCTACGGGGACCGGACCGCGCTCACTGTCGATGGGGACAGCATCGACTACGCCGGGTTGGCTGAGCGTTCGTGGGCGGCGTCGGCCCGCTTCCTCGAGCTCGGGGTGCCCGCCGTCGTCTACCTGGGAGGCAACCACGTCGCCTACCCACTGGCCCTGTTCGGCGCAGCCGGCGCGGGCGTGCCCTTCATCCCGCTCAACTACCGACTCGGGGCCGAGCAGCTGGCCGCCCAGATCGATGCCCACCCTGGCGCATTCATCGTGTACGGGACCGAGCCGCCGGCGGGTTCGGATCCCGCGCGCTCGGCCCATTGTCAAGAGTTCGCCGACTCGCTGTCCGGGACTGGGGCACAAC
>DASZJN010000339.1:0-1623 GCA_035948045.1 Acidimicrobiales bacterium
GGGGACCGCACCCGTCGTGCGGGCCTTCGTCCAGCACCGCCCTCCGCTGCCCTGGAAGGCCTGGTACGCCACGCCGGCGTTCCGCTACGAGCGGCCCCAGGCCGGCCGGTACCGCCAGCACCACCAGCTCGGGGTCGAGGCCCTCGGGCCGGCGGACCCGGACCTCGACGTCGAGGTGGTCTCCCTGGCCGACCGATTCTTCCGCTCCCTGGGCCTGGCCGACTTCGAGCTCCGGCTCAACTCGATGGGGGACCAGGCCTGCCGGCCTGCCTACCTCGAGCTCCTGCGCGCCTATCTCTCCGAGCGGCGGGATGAGCTGTGTCCCGAGCACCGCCAGCGGCTCGACGCCAATCCCCTCCGGGCCCTCGACTGCAAGCGGCCGGAGTGCCGAGCCGTCACCGCCGGGGCTCCCGCCCTGGCCGACCACCTGTGCGACCCATGCCGCCAGCACTTCGAGCGGGTCCGGGCCGGGCTCGGAGCCCTCGGAATCCCCTTCGTCCTGGATCACCGCCTGGTGCGGGGATTCGACTACTACACCCGCACCACCTTCGAGTTCTCCTCGGAGGCGCTGGAGTCGGCGCAGAACGGCATCGGGGGAGGGGGCCGCTACGACGGGCTGGTCGAGATGCTGGGCGGGCCGCCGACCCCGGGCATCGGCTTCGGCATCGGCGTCGAGCGCCTCCTGCTGGCCTGTGATGCCGAGGGTGTCTTCCCCGTCGCCCCGGTACCGCTCGACGCCTACGTGGTGGACGTGGCCGGCGGGGATGCGGCCCGAGACCTCACCGACACGTTACGGCGGGCTGGGCTGCGCGCCGACCGGGCGTTCGACGATCGCTCGATGAAGTCCCAGCTCAAGTCGGCCGATCGCTCCGGGGCCCGGGTGGCCGTGATCATGGGACCGGACGAGGTCGCCGGGGGCGTGGCAACCCTTCGTCCCCTGCGCGGGTCCGGCGGGCAACGGACCGTCCCGCTGGACGGGGTGGTGGCCGCGGTGCGTGACGCGGCCGGTGACGACCCCACCGGTGACGACCGGTCCCGTCACGACGCAGCCGGCCCCGCCTCTACTGTGTAGCGGGTCCCGCCGTCGGGCCCGCACCCGAAAGGACCGCTCGTGACCGCCTCTCCATCATCGACCGAAGCCACGTCGATGCGTACCCGGCTGTGCGGTTCCCTGCGCATCGAGGATGTCGGTGCCGCCGTCACCCTGTGCGGCTGGGTGGCCAAGCGCCGGGACCACGGCGAGCATCTGGCCTTCGTCGACCTGCGCGATCACACCGGCATCGTGCAGTGCGTGGTGCCGGGCACGGTCGACGTCCGCAGTGAGTACGTGATCGCCGTGGAGGGGGTGGTCCGGCCCCGGCCGGAGGGGACCGCCAATGCCGAGCTCCCGACCGGGGAGGTCGAGATCGGGGAGTGCGTGGTGACCGTGCTCAACCCGGCCGAGCCGCCCCCGTTCGCGGTGGACGACCGGGTGGAGGTGGACGAGGTGGTCCGCCTCAAGCATCGCTTCGTCGATCTCCGGCGGCCCAAGATGCAGGCCAACCTGCGCCTCCGGGCCACCGTCAACCGGGCCCTGCGGGCGGCCATGGACCGCCAGGGCTTCGTCGAGGTGGAGACGCCGCT
>DASZJN010000340.1:0-4685 GCA_035948045.1 Acidimicrobiales bacterium
CGGAGCAGCGTGAACAAGGGGTTCGCCAGCGCGTTCCGCACCGTGCTGGCGGCCGACGCCGTGTCCCTCCTCGGCGCGGCGATCCTGTATTTCATCTCCGTGGGACCGGTCAAGGGATTCGCCCTCTTCTTGGGCATCTCCACCATCCTTGACGTCGTCCTCACCTATACGTTCACCCGTCCGTTCGTGATCCTGTTGGGACAGCGGCGTGGCGGCGGCGAGGTCACCACCATGAGCATGGCCAGCGGCCTGGGCGTGTCCACCGCGGTGGCGCAATGAGCCCGAGCAACGCCAACGGCCGGGGCACCAACGGCAAGGGAGGCGACGGCACCGGCCTGTCCGACGAGGACGAGGCGGCCCTCGAGCTCGAGGAGGCCTTCGACCAGGAGCTCGAGTCGGCGGCCGAAGAGTGGGATCGGGACGAGCGGGGCGAGAAGCCCCACAACGTGTTCGTCCGCCTGTACCGGGGTGAGACCTCGTTCGACTTCATCGGCAATCGCCGATGGTGGTTCGGTGTCTCGGCGGTGATCATCCTCCTGGGGGTCATCTCCCTCGGCACCAGGGGGCTCAATCTGGGCATCGACTTCAAGGGCGGCCAATCGTGGCTGGTCAGCTCCCAGACCCTCACCGTGGGCGAGGCGACCTCGGTGGTGGAGTCGGCCGGGGTCACCCAGCCGACGGTGGTCCAGCTGACCAATCAACTGAACCACCAGAAGCAGATCCAGGTCCAGGTCGATCTCAACTCCAAATCGGTGGCCGAGCGCACCGCCATCGAGAACAAGGTCCAGGACGCCCTCGCCGCGGCCGCGCACACCAGTCCGAACAATGTGAACTTCAACGACGTGGGGCCGACCTGGGGTGGGCAGGTCACCTCGAAGGCCATCGAGGCCCTCATCGTCTTCTTCATCGCCGTCACCTTGTACATCTCTGCCCGTTTCGAGTTCAAGATGGCTGTCGCCGCCATCGCCGCGGTGATCCACGACATCCTGGTGACCGTCGGCGTGTACTCGCTGACGGGGTTCCAGGTGACCCCGTCCACGGTGATCGCGGTGCTGACCGTGCTGGGCTATTCGCTCTACGACACCGTGGTGGTCTTCGACCGAATACGGGAGAACGCCAAGGGCCTGGGCGCGTCCGGCCGCATCACCTACTCGGACATGGTCAACCTCTCGATGAACCAGACGCTGGCCCGGTCCATCAACACCTCCTTGGTGGCGATCGTCCCGGTGCTCTCCGTGCTCATCGTGGGGTCCTTCATCCTGGGGGCGACCTCACTCCAGGACTTCGGCCTGGCCCTGGTGATCGGGTTGACCAGCGGTGCCTACTCCTCGATCTTCATCGCCTCCCCGCTGCTGGCCTTCATGAAGGAGCGGGAACCCCGCTACACGACCATCCGCCAGCGGCTCGAGACCAGGGGCGAGCGCGGCGGGGTCTTGACGCCGGCCGCCGCCGCAGCCATGGCGGGGGCGAGTGGCGGTGGTCGACCACAGGGACGGGCCCGGGCCCAGACGGCCGGGGTCATCCGCCCCGGAGCGGCCTCGTCGGCTCGCTCCAAGGGAGGTGCGGTCAAGGGCGGCGGGTCGGAAGCCGCCCCGTCGACGGGTGCCGCAGCGTCGTCGGGCAACGCCCGGGCGTCGACCGGAGCCCGGGCGGCGTCGGGATCGACCCGACCGGGGGGAAACCGCCCGCCACCTCGTCCGCGGAAGGGGAAGGGCGGCAAGGGTGGGAAGGGCAAACGACGCTGACCCGACAGGGCCAGACGCTGTCCGGGCCGGGCCGGAAGGTACCGATGCGCTCCCTTCGACGGGTACCGTGTAGGTATGGCTCTGGCCACACCAGTCCCTGCTGAGGGGACCGCGACCTCCGGTGCGGAGCACCTGGCCGGCTCGTCGCTGCCCCCGGCAGAGGCCGCTCTGCTGGTGCCGGTCATCGAGGCCTTCCTCCGCCGTCACCCGGGTGATGACACCTCGCTGATCGTACGCGCCGCGGAAACCGCCACCGTGGCCCACGCCGGCCAGCTCCGCCGCTCGGGCGAGCCCTACATCACCCATCCGATCGCCGTGGCCGGGATCGTGGCCGATCTGGGGCTGGACGCCCAGACGGTGGCGGCGGCCCTGCTCCACGACGCCGTCGAGGACACCGGGGTGACCACCGAGGTGATCGACCGCGACTTCGGCCCCACCGTGGCTAACATCGTCGAGGGGGTCACCAAGCTCGATCGGCTCCAGTTCGACTCCAAGGAGGCCCAACAGGCCGCCACCGTCCGCAAGATGCTGGTCGCCATGGCCAGCGACTGGCGGGTGCTGATCATCAAGCTGGCCGACCGGCTGCACAACATGCGGACGCTGTCGGTGATGCCGGAATGGAAGCAACGGCGCACGGCCCAGGAGACGCTGGACATCTACGCCCCCCTGGCCCACCGGCTGGGGATCCAGGAGGTCAAGTGGCAGTTGGAGGACCTCGCCTTCGCCACCCTCCATGCCAAGCCCTACGCCGAGATCGAGCAGATGGTCGCCAGCCGGGCCCCGCTACGGGACGAGTTCCTGGCCAGGGTGCTGGTGGCGGTGCGGGAGCGTCTCGCCGCCTCCGGCGTGGACGCCGAGGTCACCGGCCGGCCGAAGCACCTGTGGAGCATCTACGAGAAGATGGTGGTGCGGGGCAAGGAGTTCGACGACCTCTACGACCTGGTGGGGATCCGAGTCATCGTGGACTCCGAAAAGGACTGCTGGGCCGCGCTGGGGTCGATCCACGCCATCTGGCCGCCCGTGCAGGGCCGGTTCAAGGACTACATCAACTCGCCCAAGTTCAACCTCTACCAGTCGCTGCACACCACGGTGATCGGCCTCGACGGCAAACCCATCGAGGTGCAGGTCCGGACCCACGAGATGCACCGCCGCGCCGAGTACGGGATCGCCGCCCACTGGGGCTACAAGGACAGCACCGGCCGTCCCGATGCGGGCCCGACCACGATGACCAGGGGGGGCAAGGGCGCCATCGCCGCCGTCACCACCCGGGTACGGGGTGGCAAGGGCGCAGCCAAGGAAGCGTCGGCCAAGCGTCCGACCGACACGAAGAAGAAGGGGTCCTCGATGACCCCGGCCCAACGGGCGGAGATGGCCGAACGCGATCGGCGCGCCGAGCGGCTGGCCCTGGCCAAGGAGACGTCGTCGACCACCGCCGAGGTCGAGTGGATGCAGCGCATCGTCGACTTCCAGAACGAGACCACCGACCCGATCGAGTTCCTCGAGGCCCTGAAGCTCGACCTCGAGGAGGACGAGGTCTATGTCTTCACCCCCAAGGGCAAGGTCATCGCCCTGACGGCCAACGCCACGCCGGTCGACTTCGCGTACACCATCCACACCGAGGTCGGCCACCGCTGCATCGGGGCCAAAGTCAACGGGCGCCTGGTGCCGCTCGACACCAAGCTCAACTCGGCCGACACCGTGGAGATCTTCACCTCCAAGGCGCCCACCGCAGGCCCGTCGCGCGACTGGCTGGGCATGGTCGCCTCCTCCCGGGCCCGGACCAAGATCCGCCAGTGGTTCTCCCGCGAGCGCCGGGAGGATGCCATTGACCTCGGTCGTGAGGAACTGATCAAGGAGCTGCGCCGTGAGGGGCTCCCGGTGCAGAAGCTGGCCTCCGAGCATGCCCTGGCCGACCTGGCCACCACCATGAACTACGCCGATCTCGACGCCCTGCACGCCGCCATCGGCGACAACCGGGTGTCGGCCCGGGCGGTGGCCCAGCGGATGCTCCGCGACCTGCGCGGCGGCGTCTACGAGGAGCAGCTGCCGGTCACGGCCCGGCAACAGCCGACCGCACATCGCCCGGGACGGGGCTCGGCCGTCGGGGTCTACGTCGAGGGCCTCGATGATCTGATGGTGCGCCTTTCCAGGTGCTGCACGCCGGTCCCCGGCGACGAGATCGTCGGCTTCGTGACCAGGGGGCGCGGGGTGTCGGTGCACCGAGCGGACTGCGCCAACGCGGCCTCGCTGGCCAGTCGCTCCCGCGAGCGCCTCATCGAGGTCGAGTGGGACCACCGGTCCTCCGGCGTGTTCGTGGCCACCATCGAGGTGGTGGCCATCGACCGGTCCCGACTGCTCACCGACGTGACCAAGGTGGTCTCCGAGCACCACCTCAACATCGTCTCCGCCAACACGCAGACCGATCCCGACCGGATCAGCCGGATGCGCTTCGATGTGGAGCTGGCCGATCCGGGCCATCTCGACTCGGTGCTCAATCTGATCCGGCATCTCGATGCGGTCTACGACGTGTACCGCATCCTCCCCGGCAAGCGGGACTGAGCGCCCGTGTCCGACGACTCGACGGTGGCGCGCGCCCCGAGTGGCACCCACGACGTGCTGTGGCCCGAATCCACCCGATGGGAGGCCCTGCTGGCGGCATTCGCCTCACGGGTGGAGGGGGCCGGTTACGGCTTGGCCCACACCCCGATCTTCGAGGATGTCCGGGTCTTCCGACGGGGCATCGGTGAGGCCAGCGACGTGGTGGGCAAGGAGATGTACGAATTCGAGGACCGCGGCGGACGGGCCCTGGCCCTCCGGCCGGAGGGGACTGCCCCCATCGTGCGGGCCTTCGTCCAGCACCGCCCTCTGCTCCCGTGGAAGGCCTGGTACGCCACCCCGGCGTTCCGCTACGAACGGCCCCAGGCGGGCCGGTACCGTCAG